>JASBRM010000214.1 GCA_030149405.1 Neptuniibacter sp.
AACCTCACCACTCACCAGCAAGTCACAACCATAGAACTTCGTAAGACCTTCTAATCTCGATGCAAGGTTCACGGCATCACCCAGAACGGTATACGCCATTCTGAAGTTAGAACCCATGTTACCTACGTTCATTTTTCCACTATTAATGCCCATACCCACTTGAACCGGGGGCAAGCTTTCTCGTTCTAACTGAGCATTAAGTTCGGGTAATATGTCGAGCATTTTCAGCGCAGCCTGAACGGCATGCCGGGTATGTTCTTTATCTTCCAGTGGCGCCCCCCAAAAAGCCATTACGGCATCACCAATATATTTATCAACTGTGCCGCGATGTTCATGAATCACACGGGTCATACCCGTCAGGTAAATATTCATCAAGCGGGTCAGTTGTTGTGGTGACAACTGTTCAGAAAGGCTGGTAAATCCTCTGATATCAGAAAAGAAAACACTCATGTAACGGTTTTCACCAGATAACTGAACTGCTGCCCCCTGTTTGTTCAGCTCTTCTACCACTTCAGGGGGAATGTATTGGCCAAATTGGTTAGCCAACATGGATCTGTTGCGGGTTTCGAAAAAGTAGCCGGTGGTCTGCTGATAAAGGTACAGGACCACCACCATCACGATGGTATAACCCAATGGAATTACCCAATAGAGTTCTTTCCAGGCATATAGATTCAAACCGACCAACAGAGCAATCCAGCTGATTGTAATAAAGGTCGAAAGCAGAGCTGATACTCGAGGAATCAAAATCGAAAGTAATATCCCACTGATAACCAATTGCACCAGTTCAACACCCAGAGTGTAATCTGGTTGGTGTTGGATGGTTTCATCCAGTAATCCAGAAAGTATATTGGCGTGCACCTCGACACCTGAATAACGGTTACTCATTGGAGTCACTCGCAAATCCAGTAAACCTGCTGCACTGGTTCCAATCAGGGTGATCGCACCTTCCAATACTGATGGATCAGCCGTACCACGAATAACATCTGTGGCTGAGACATAAGGAAAGCTACCCTGAGGGCCACGGTATGGAACCAAGACCGCTCCGTACTGATCTACCGGGATCTTTACCCCGGCTGCATCAATCGCCACCAGAGCTTTTTTCTCTCCGGTAACATCCGTTTCGATCAACGGAGTGACCCTGTCTTCACCAAACAGCGCCAGCAGCATAGACAGCGGTAATGAAGGAAAGTAGCTTCCCTCATAACTTTGTAGCATCGGCACCCTGCGGTATACACCATCCGAATCAACCATTGGGTTATCAAAAAAACCACTCCATACACTCACAGTCTGAATCTGACTGAGGCTGGAAATCACCCCTGTAGCCCGGGGTATTGGGAGTTCATCAAGCGCAGGCATGGATTCGATCACGGGATTCCCCGGATGACCGATTTCAAGCTCTTTGCGGCTTCGATCAAACAAATAACCTAAAACTACAGGCCGGTCTGTGATCGCTTGCGAAAAGATCTGATCTGAATCCAGCTTATTAAGCTCTTGAACAAGAGCGTCAGAGTCCGAATTTTCACTGAGAAGTGCTTTCAGCAGATTGAGATCCACACTCTGATCCGACTCCGAAAACACCATATCGAAACCAACAAGTGCCACACCATAGTTATCGAATAATTGATCCAGCATCACTGCAAGCTTGGCTCGGTTCCAGGGCCACCGCCCTTCTGCTGCCAGGCTTTTTTCATCAACATCTATAATGACGATTCTTGGATCTTTCTCATCAGACAGAAACTGCTGCAAACGCAGATCATAAAGATCATATTCAAAGCGCTGAAGTAATTCGGGGCGATCTCCCTGTACTACAGGGAATAACATCAAAAGGGTTAACAGCAAACCTGATAGGGTACGAATTGAACGCTGATTCATAACTACTCTGCTGTTACCCGTCTTAACTGTTCAAAATCGATATCGCCTTTGAGAACTTTTTCTATGCCATCCTGCATCAGAGACCTCATACCATCAACTTCAGCCTGCGCACGTATTTCACTTACAGTTGCACCCTGATAAATTTTTTCGCGCATTGCAGGTGTTGATATCAACAGTTCATGAATACCTGTTCTACCGCGATAGCCCGTGTGATTGCACTCTTCACATCCCACAGCTTTATAAAGTTTCACCTTTTCACCCAGATTCAGTTCTGCCGAATGCTCGCCGTAACGTCTTTGAAGCAAAGCAATCTCATCGGCAGAAGCCAGATATGTTTTTTTGCAACTTGGGCATAAGGTTCGAACCAGTCGTTGTGCCAAAACACCCAGCAATGCATCTGAAAAGCTGATCGGATCAATGCCTAAATCCA
Organism: Neptuniibacter sp.; assembly: GCA_030149405.1. Taxonomy (GTDB): domain Bacteria; phylum Pseudomonadota; class Gammaproteobacteria; order Pseudomonadales; family Balneatricaceae; genus Neptuniibacter. The sequence continues at coordinate 2,303 of JASBRM010000214.1, forward strand.
ATAAACGGGTAATTGTTTCTGGCGCAGAGTTGGTATGCAGTGTCGATAATACAAGGTGTCCTGTTAAGGAAGCTTCTACCGCTGAATGAGCCGTTTCCTGATCTCGCATTTCGCCAATTAGAATGACATCTGGATCAGCCCTTAAAAAGGCTCTCAATGCCGCCGAAAATGTAAATCCGGTTTTAGGCTGTATCTGGACTTGCTGTAGGCCAGGCTGGGTAATCTCAACCGGATCTTCTGCCGTCCAGATTTTTCGCTCCGGCGTATTCAATGTAGCCAGCAGCGCATGTAGTGTGGTGGTCTTGCCTGAACCAGTGGGGCCAACAACCAACATAATCCCATGAGGATGCTGAAGTAACTCTGTAACCCCATCATAGTTTCGCTTTGAAAAATTGAGTTGTTCAAAAGATACCGGCTCTCCACTTTGTAAAAGCCGCATGACCACCCCTTCACCATTGACGGTGGGAATGGTTGCTACTCGAACTTCCAAGGGCTGTCCTTGCAGTCTGACAGCAAATTTTCCATCCTGAGGGAGGCGTTTTTCAGCGATATCCAGCCTGGACATAATCTTTATTCGAGAAATGGTCGCTTTAGAGTGAGTAGCGGGTATCTGGATTATTTCCTGGCAAACTCCATCAATCCTCATTCTTACCGCGGTAGAGGTACTACCTTTTCCGGGTTCAACATGAATATCCGAAGCCCGTAATCGTTTTGCATCCAGCAGGATTCTATTAACCAATTTAACAACGGTTGAATCCTCTTCTGAGACCTCGTCGTAATCTTCAGACGTTTCCTGAATATCTAATTCCTGACCATCTTCCAATTCATCCAGAAGAGAGTTTAGATTTGCGCCATCGGACTGAACGCCTGCGGAATATCCAAGATACTGATGTATATCATCTAGCATACCAACGCATACTTGGGACTCATGATTTCCGATGACATTATTGATCTCGAGAATCCTTTTGGAATCGTTCGGGTCATCAATCAAAACAATTACAGCATCATCACTCTGGTTTGATAAAAGCACCAGATTGCTGTTTTTCAGATACGCCTTATTTACCTTCTCACAAAGAGGGTGCAGAAAATATTTTTCGGGGTTATATGCAACAAATGGGACCTGATAGAAACATTCCAGTGATTGTCCGAGTTGCGAATTAGTGATTTTTGCATGATCTCTCAGTAACCGTGACAAAGGCGTTCTGCTGTCGGACTTTTCCTGCAGCTGCTTGAACGTGTTTTCGTCAAGCCACCCCTGCTCGATCAGATATTCATAGGGACCTTCGGTACATCCAAAATCGTAACGAAACTTTTGCCCTAATAATTCTGCGAACTGCTTCCCACGTTTAAGATCAACGGCGGAAAAGCTCTTTCCATCCTTCCTGTTAATGATCTGTAAAACACCCAGTAAAACATCATTGTAAAGAATGGGTAATACCAACATTGACTTGCTGGTGAACTCAATCTGCTTTTCAAAGCTGTCATTGAAACTCAAAGATGGGTGTATTTTTGTAAGTTCAGCGCTATCTCTGACATCCGCTATTGAAACAGCATTTTTGCTCAAAGCGACATAACCGGCAATCGATGAGGCCGTGATTGGAACTCTGATCTCAGTTAAGTCATCCCCTGTTTTAAATCGGGATACAATGTCCTTGCTCAAGCGGTTACGTTGATATACCGTGATTCGCTGTGCATTAAAAAGAGCGAGTAGCGTTTTCTCCACCAGTGGATAAGCATCTGAGAAGTTCTTAGCCTGGTGAATTCGACTCAGTACTTTGGTCAGGCGAGAGTAGAATTGCTGGGAGTCCTTTTCAATCGCTTTTGTCATACTCAGCTACCATAATGCATTTGTAATTGTTATTGATCACACCAGAGGTTGGAAGTGAAATTAGAAATACTTGGCTGCAGTGGCG
>JASBRM010000106.1 GCA_030149405.1 Neptuniibacter sp.
ATTGATCACATGTTCTAACAGCATGGCATTACAGAGTCCGTGTGGGAGATCAAGATACCCTCCAAGACTATGAGACATTGCGTGTACAGCACCCAGAATTGCATTCGAAAATGCCAGACCAGCTTTCATAGACCCCAACATCACTTGTTCTCTTAGCTGAAGATCAAGAGGATTCTGAACAAGCCCAACAATGTTTTGATTGATCAATCGCATCGCATCGAGTGCATGCATATCTGTTAGTGGGCCAGAACCTGTTGACACAAATGCCTCAATGGCATGCACCATTGCATCTATACCTGTACAGGCACTCAAAAACGGATCCATCGTCACAGTTGTTTCTGGATCAATCAGTGACACATCAGGTACTACTGATTTGCTAACAATAGAAATTTTAACTTTTTCTATAGGGTCTGAAATGATGGCAAATTGTGATACGTCCGCAGACGTTCCAGCAGTAGTTGGAATAAATATAAGCGGTGGAATTGCTACATCTATTGTATCGATCCCTTCAAAATCGAGAATATGCCGACCATTTGAACAGACAATACCTATGCCTTTGGCACAATCCATCGGACTGCCCCCGCCCACGGCAACGATTACGTTGCAGTCGTTTTCCTGGTACACCTGAGCACCAGACATGACTTCCTCTGCCCGAGGGTTTGGGGACACACCCGTAAACACGGTGTGTTCTATTCCTGCTTCACTCAGTGTCTCAGAGACATCCTGCAACCAACCGGCTTCTGCCACTCCTGGATCTGAAACAAGTAAAACCTTTTTGGCTCCAAAGCTTTTTGCATAATTAGCTACAGAGTGACGGGCACCTGCTCCAAAAATAATCTCGGGTGAAACGAACTTTCTCAGATTTGAAATGTCACTACTCATTAAGTTCTGCTCTCTCGTATATGGAGCATTTTTATTTTTGTCATATGTATTTGCTGCTTTGATCTACAACGAAAAAACTGTAAAAATTCGGCAACATTTTTGACTTATTATTGTTGCAGTACACGATAACGCATTCGCGTAAAAAAAACTAACTTCAGTACTACTACCAGTAGCACATCATAAGTACTCATCCCACTCAGCCTTGCCGGCACGCCCACAATTAGCAAAAGTAGTACAACACTAAGGTTCAAACACAAACCGCCCATTGCCGGATTCTTAACTACTGCCTACTTTTTGATAATCGCTCCATCGTTAAACAATAAAACAATCCGTTATATCGGGGGCGACATGAAAAATAATAAAGCTAAGCTGCTTGCAGCAGCAGTAGCAATGGGCATGAGTGTACAGGCTAGCGCAGCTATCGAACTGTACAATCAGGACAACACTACATTTGCTGTTGATGGTCTTTTCAATGCTTTCTACGTAAACACTGATGATGACACTGCTGGCGACACTAACCGTGTTCGCATGGGTTTCCTGCCTAACTACATCGGCTTTAACGTTTCAAAACAGATGGATGATCTGAAGCTTGGCGGTCGTTCCTCTTTCTGGATTACCATCAACGATGGTACTAACAACGTAACTGATACAGCTGTCGACATTCGTCAGTTCTACGGTACAGTTGACGGTGACTTCGGTCAGGTTCTGTTCGGTAAGGACTTCGGCCTGTACGCACGTACAAACATCTTCTCTGACGAACTGCTTCTGGGTACTGGTCTGCCACAGCCAAACTCTGGCGGCGTAACTTTCGGTAACATCTCTATCGGTTACCCATACGCTACTCCAAACGCTCAGATCACTTACCGTTCACCTGTTTCTAACGGCTTCCAGCTGGCAGTAGGTGTACTGGATCCAGATAGCGGTGAAACTGCTGGTGCAGCTGACACTGCTCGTTTCGAAGGTGAACTGACTTACGCAACTGAATTCGATGGTGGCAAATTCAATGCTTGGATCGGCGCTGCGGCTGGCGATTCCAACGTAGACGGCGGTAGCGTAGAAGGCGTTGCTTTCGGTGCTCGTGTAAACATGGGCGGCTTCCAGCTGACTGCTTCTGGTTTCGACCAGGAAGGTATCAGCTCAGTTCTTGCAGATCGTACAGTTGCAAGCAACGTAGAATCTGACGGTTACCTGGTTCAGGCGTCTTACTCTGCTAACGGCCACCGCATCGTTCTGTCTCACGGCGAAACTGACGTGAATGCAGCTGATGATAACGAGCTGGATGCAATTGCATACTTCTACAACGTAAACAGCAACCTGATTCTGGTAGCTGAATACGACATGTACAACAGCACAACTGGTAACGACACTGACCAGTTCGCAATCGGTGCTGTTATCACTTACTAATCCTAAGATTAGGTAAGTTAAAAGCTACACGTTGGCCGTAACTCTGCCCCCCTTCACAGAGTTACGGCCAATTTTTTTGCGCTAGATTCTTAAACTCTATTGCTTAAAACAACCCTTCCTCAGCAAAGCAATACCCCCTAAACACAAAGCCCCACTGCTAAAGTATTAGTCAATATCATTCTGTTGCAGAACGGAATTAAACCTTTGTTTTCTGGATAATTAAATCTAAGGAATGCATCTGATTCTTTACATCCACTCTGGCATTTTGAGTATCTATCTAAGAGCTCTAACCGTCGTACTTCGCCTGCTTCTGCAGGCTTTTTTTTGCTCTTAATAAATTTTGCGCCTCTCAAGCTTCACTCAAAATTTCCTGATAGAAACCTAACTCATCGCAGAGCACTTTGATTTGATTGTCGCGCTTTCTGAACCCATGAGCCTCATCAGGAAAGAAAACTGATTGAGTTTTAACACCCTTATTCTGCAATTGCTGAATCATCAAACGCGTCTGATCAGGCACAACAACCCGGTCCTGCTCCCCCTGGAAGAAGATGACTGGGCAATCTATCTGATCAGCTTTATTAACCGGAGCCAATTCTGAATACTTTTGCACCTCTCTCTCAGGATCGCCTATTAACCAATCAAGATATCTGGATTCAAATTTATGAGTTGCTGCTGTAAGTTTTAAAGGATCGGTGACCCCATACAAACTGGCACCTCCAGCAAAACAGTCAAGATCAGACATAGCGTTCAAAGCACTATACCCACCCGAGCTGTTGCCTCGAATAAATATTGAATCAGGGTCCACCAAGCCATCAGAGATTAATTGATTGATACTGACTTCAATATCCTCAATCTCAACCTCACCCCAGCGCCCCTGAAGCTGCATTCTGTAGCTTCTTCCATAGCAGCTACTGCCTCGATAATTTAGATCCAGTACTGAGAAACCCCTTTGGGTCCAATATTGAATTTTTGGATTAAGAATTGGGTAAGTACAGGCAGTTGGCCCTCCATGCAGGAAAACCACCAATGGTGAAGGCTGATTGAATTCATACCTGGTATTTGTTGCCGGGTATAAATAGCCATAACTCGAATAGCTCTCACCAAACTGCATTGCAACGGGCTGGGCACATTCCTCAACAGGCATAGGAGCTTTACCTCCCGCGATAATGCGATGATTCCCTCCGTCTTTAGGGATAGCAATAATTTGAGGCAACCTAGCAGGGCCCGCTGCCACACAATAAATATTCTCTTCGGAAGCAGCTATTGACCGAAATTGAGTGTAACCCTGAGGGGTAAGGTTCTTACCGTTGCAGAACAACTGCGCACCCTCATGATGCTGCTCCACCCAAATCAAATACTCACCAGAGTAGACATAGCTTTTTAAACCAGACTGCCAGGGCGCAGGCATAACATCAGATTCGGCTTTCTGAATATTCTTAATCTCAGTCATTGGAGAGATCGAGAAAATATTCCACCACCCTGACCTATCGGAAATAAAGCCTAATTTTTTACCATTAAAGCATGTCTGTGAGATGGATTCCGGGCCGCCCTCACCAGCGATTACCTTATGATCTTTTATAAGGCCCGCTTCATCTAATCTGGCAATATTAAGCTGAGTACTCGTCCACGGTTGCTCAGGATGCATCCAGCTAACAAATGCCAGGTCGTCCTCATCAGAAATATCAGGATAAGCATAAAAGTCGTTCCCTTGATGGAGAACAGTCACTAATCCTGATTCGATATCAACGGCCACCAAACGATTCACCACAATTTCATCTGCATGGAACTCCTCGATTGCTATTAACCTTCGACGTTGAGCATCCCACACAGGCTCAATAAATCGAGAATCGGGCGTTTCTGTTATCTTTAACGGCTGCTCTTTACTGTGCGCAGATTGCACATATAACTGCTGATCCTTCGCATTTACGAAAACCAGACTATTTCCACATAAGCACCAGCTGCGGCCACCATATTCGTGCACCTTGCTTTGCACGCTGAATTCTTCAGAAGTCAGCTCTGTAATCTCACCATTTAAATAACAGCAAATTATATTGCGCCCTTGTTGATCAGGCCTTTGTTCAACCCAGCACAGAACCCCGTCTCCAGAACATTCCAATTGAGAGTAATCAGTGGAGGCGCTTATCGCCTGCTCTTCTGAGAGACTTGATTTCCAAAAGCCAGGTTTAATGTCAGTCATATTGAACCAATAAAAAAGGGATCGTATTGATCCCTATTATTCTTTTTAAAGCTGTAACTATACAAGCTTAAACATCAGCCTCCGCGAGCGAAAACTTTTGAATTACGTTCATTACGATACTGGAACTGATCAGGATTGTTCACCACAGATTCTGCCCGCTCTCTGGCCGCCAAAATCTTGTTATGATCCGGTGACTTGCTGCACACAGGATCGGCATTGTGCATATCCCCTGTCAGCATGTAAGCCTGACAGTGACAGCCGCCCAGATCATCATCCTGCTCGTCACAACTGCGACACGGCTCTTTCATCCAGCCCTTACCACGGAAGTAGTTAAAGCCCGGACTGTCATCCCAGATCTCTTTGAGACTCATCTCCTTCACGCTCGGAAACTCTATTGGAAGCATGCGCGCACTGTGACACGGAAGCGCCTTTCCATCCGGTGTCACCGTCAGGAACACCTCACCCCAGCCGTTCATGCAACGCTTAGGGCGCTCCTCATAGTAGTCCGGCGTGACAAAGATCAGTTTGATTGGATTGCCTTCTTTAGCCAGTTTATCCCGGTAGGCATTGGTAATCCGTTCGGCTCTTTGCAGTTGCTCCCTTGTAGGCAGCAGCTGTTCTACGTTTTCGTAAGCCCAGCCGTAATATTGGCAGGTGGCCAGTTCAACGTAGTCCGCTTCCAGTTCAACGCAGAGTTCAATGATACGGTCGATGCGATCGATGTTGTGACGATGGGTAACGAAGTTCAGCACCATCGGATAGCCCTGAGCTTTAACCTCTCTCGCCATCTTCAGTTTCTGATCAAAGGCTTTTTTCGAACCCGCCAACATGTTGTTGACCGATTCATCACTGGCCTGAAAGCTTACCTGAATATGCTCAAGCCCCGCTTTATGAAACTCAGCCATCTTGCGTTCGTTGAGCCCTACCCCTGAAGTAATCAGGTTGGTGTAATAACCCATCTCATTAGCGCCGCCGATCAGCTCGATCAGATCCTGACGCACCAGAGGCTCACCACCGGAGAAGCCCAGCTGTACAGCTCCCAGTTCACGCCCTTGCTCGAATACGTCCAACCACTGCTGTGTGGTTAGCTCGCCGCCAAAGTCCGCGAAGTCGAGGGGATTGGAACAGTAAGGGCACTGTAAAGGACATTTATAAGTGAGCTCGGCCAGCAACCAAAGGGGCTGACCGTGGCTTTTGTCGTCTTTCTGTTCTGTGTTCTGTTCAGCA
>JASBRM010000217.1 GCA_030149405.1 Neptuniibacter sp.
TAAACCCAGCCGCATAATAATAGACTTATCAAATTACACAGTTAAAACCAATTGGCCTTATAATGCCGCCTGGTTAAATGTAATTGATAGGTCTCTCATGCTTTATATCCTTCCTGAAACCACCGGCGATATTATTGTCCTGCATGCCAACGGCACCCTAACTGCTACGGACTATACAGAAACCTTTCTACCTCTGTTTGAACATGTACAAAGTACTCATCCGGAGGTGCGCATGTTGATTACCTTTGCCCCTGACTTTGAAGGTTTTGAGGCTGGAGCCTTATGGGAAGATGCTAAGTTTGGTGCTAAACACGCTAACGATTTCTACCGTATGGCCATTGTCGGCGATAACAGATGGACCGAATGGATGACCAAAGTGGCAGAACTGTTTATGCAGGGCGAAGTGCGCCATTATAAAATGACCCAGCTTCTGGAAGCTCTGCGCTGGATAAACGATGAAGGGGAAGAAGATGAGGAGAAAGAACTGTTCCCCTTTAGCGAATAGCTGGTCTTTTAAATGAATCAGGCACTATCCGTTTTTTCGGTTTTTTGTAATTCAGAAAAAAATGATAGACGTCTTTTGCTCTCATGCACACTTATTTGAATAGGTAATCCAGGCAACACAGAGTAGTCGGTTGGCTGAGATATCCAGTAACACCAATGTAATATTGATCACGACGGTTATTAAGACTAAGTTTAAATAAGATATGACGTTGTTATAGGTTGGCTATGCAGGTTCTGGTACGTATTTTTTCCAGTCTGGTTTTGCTATATGCATTTTCCAGCTCCGCGTTTGCAGAAAAAATTACTCTGGCTGCAGATGAATGGTGCCCTTTCAATTGCGCACCGGATTCTGAAAAACCCGGTTTTATGATCGAAGTAGCCCAACACGTTTTTGCTGAGCACGGTTTTACTATCGATTACAAAGTTATGGCCTGGTCACGTGCAATTCGTGAAGCAGAGGTAGGGAATATCGACGGGATAATTGGTGCTTTCAAGGGCGATGCTCCAGATTTTATCTATCCCGATCAGGAATTATCCATCTTACGCAACACGTTTTTTGTCCATAAAGATCAGACTTGGATTTATCAGGGGGCCTCTTCACTGGAACAAATTCAGCTGGCCGCTATAGCAGGATATGACTATGGAGATGAGCTCAGAGAATACATACAACAAAGTGGAAGTGAACAGGTCTCTCTTTTGAGCGGACAAGATCACCCATTGGCCAAAGGCATTGAGCTGCTGAGTAGAAAAAGAGTGGACGCGGTAATAGAAGCAGATCCTGTTTTTTGGTACACCGCACAAATGTTGGGCTTACAGCATGTATTTAAAACTGCAGGGCATGCTGACCAGCCACAAAAATCCTATATTACCTTCTCTCCTGCTCTGAAACACTCCGAAAGGTACGCTGAGATACTCTCCGAGGGTATCGAAAAGCTCAGAAACAACGGCGAGCTAACAATTATTCTAAGCCGATATGGCTTAAAAGACTGGCGCCAATGATTACAACTCCTCCCTGTTTACACCCTCTTCATAGCAGTCAAACCAGCAATCTAAGTAATTAACTCTTTCACAGAATTACAAAGGGCACTAATCTATTAATGTGTCTGTTTCGTAACACTCTATGCTGATCTAAAGCAGATACTCATAATAAGTTATAAAGGATACTTCCATGATCTCCCCTGAAGCGGCAGCAGTCCGCGATCAACTGATTGAGAAAGGTTTGGAAACCCCAACAATCGATACAGGTATGAGCCAAGAAAAAAAATACGAGCGTATCAAAAGCCTTATGACTGAGGTGATGGGAACGCTTGGGCTTGATCTCGATGATGACAGTCTGGAAGAAACACCTCATCGTATTGCTAAGATGTACGTTTATGAAGTTTTCTCTGGCCTCGACTACGAGAATTTTCCGAAAATTGCCATGATCGAAAATAAAATGGATCTTGAGGAGATGGTTAAGGTTAAAGATATCAGTGTGATCAGCTCATGTGAGCATCACTTTGTCACCATCGATGGCACCGCAAAAGTGGCTTATATCCCAAATAAAAAAATTATCGGGCTTTCTAAAATCAATCGTCTGGTACGTTTTTTTGGTCAGAGACCACAGGTACAGGAACGACTCACAAAACAAATTCTGACTGCCCTGCAAACTCTACTGGAAACTGACAATGTCGCGGTCAGTATCAATGCCACCCACTACTGCGTTAAGTCTCGCGGTGTGATGGATGTTAACTCGAAAACTGAAACAACAGCACTGGGTGGGATTTTTAAAACAAATGCCACCACCCGAGCAGAATTTCTAAACTAAAACTGTACTCAACTAGCCTATGGAAGCTTCAGCTTCATGGGCTAGTGAATTTACAGCAGAATGATCCGCCAGAGAATATATCGCACGGGAACGATTGACCCGGTTAAGGTAACGTTTCCAAGCTAGCTGATGGTTGGTTTCAGCTTCCTTTTCACCATTACAAAAAGCCACAAACTCCTGCTCTTCAATACCATTCGGCTGTCGAATCCCTGAAGATAGCTCATGGTAAGCATGGCCATAGGACTCGATCATCCGTGCCTGCTCAATAGTAAATTCGCCACTGCGAGCAAAACCATATGGAAAATTCTGCGGATCACGAAATTTTTTACCTGAATAAAAAGGGGCCTGGATATCCACCTCTACCTCCCAGCACAACATTTATATAGTTTTCAGGGATAGTAATTCCGAAATATTGCTGTTTTAAGGCAGTTTAACCATTGTTGAATGATGAGATACTCATCTCTCTTGCAACCGCATAGTCAATGACGGGGTTCGGCCTTCCCTTTTCTTGAGAAATCAGAGGGTCATGCTGTTTAACAGCGTTAAGACCGGTAAGCTCAGGGACCCATATGGACGTATACTGGCCATCCGTATCAAAGCGTTCAGCTTGTCTCATCGGGTTAAAAATTCGGAAGTATGGTGCTGCATCAGCACCTACAGATGCACTCCACTGCCATCCCCCCAGGTTTGAAGCAAAGTCGCCGTCAATAAGGTTCTGCATAAAATAGCGAGCACCCAAGCGCCAGTCATGGCGCAACAGTTTGGTTAAAAAACTGGCCGTAATCATCCGCACACGGTTATGCATCCAACCTGTTGTATTGAGCTGCTTCATACCTGCATCTACGATGGCAAAACCGGTCTCTCCTTTACACCAGGCCTCAAAGAGCTCTTCTCGATATTGCCAACTGATTTTCTCTTCAACTTCGGGTTTGAAAGGTTGCCATCTGTTCATTTCTGGAAACAACACCAACAAATGGCGATGAAACTCCCGCCAGATCAATTCCGTCACCCACTGACTACCAAACCAGTCCGGGTCTTGCGAATAGGAGTTGATCGCTTGTAAACACTGACGCGTAGAAATAACTCCGACGGACAGATAAGGGGATAAGGAAGAAGTGCCAGAAATACCAGGAAGATCCCGTTGTTCCTTATATTCAGGAAATTTCTTAGCCACAAACTTAAGTAAACGGGATGTCGCTTGCTCTTCACCTGCAGGCCAAAGGTGCTGCTGCCAATCAACACCCTTTTGTTGATACGGAATTGTTTCGGGTATTTGATCAGACTTTATTGCAAGGGTTGGCTGCTTTTTTGGCACAGGCAACGCTTCTGGAACCTGTTGCAGATAATGATTGCGCCACGCGCGGCTAAATGGGGTAAACACTTTATAAGGCTCACCCTTTTGGTTCAGAACTGAACCCGGGGGTAACACCACATCACAATCATAGTGATAGCAGCTCACGCCATTATGTTTCAGACAGCGCCAGACTTTCTTGTCACGAACCTGTTCATATTCGGGATATTCACGATTGTAATGGAGTTCACTGACATTAAATTGCCTTATAAGCTCTAACAACTTATCGGGCAACTCATCATTCGATGCTGCGTAAATCAGTTTTAAGGGGATATTAAGAGTATTGAGCTGTTCCTGTAGAGACTTAAGATTCGCCAACCAAAACTGTACTCGGCTTTTAGACTCATCCTGCAGTAACCATTGCTCAGGGGTGATTGCAGCTACAGCAAGAACGCCCTCACCCCTATTGTTACTACAAGCGGAGTAAAGGGCGCTGTGGTCTCCCGTCCTTAGATCGTTCCGAAACCAAACCAGTCTCACAGGACAGTCTCATCACTATAGACTGGTTTCAAATGTAATTCCTTAAACCCAGTTCATGCGGGTAAGGGTCAAGATACGCCTGAGACTGGATATAGTCAGAACCATGACGCTTCAGATAATGTTTAAGTAAGGTCAGCGGTACGACAAGATGAACCTTTGAAGTTCGGTACTGCTCAATCGCATCCAGCAAATCCTGCTTAGTTTCTGAATCTATATCACGCTTCAAATAACCCAATATGTGCATCAGTGTATTTGTGTGACTCTTGCGGTTAGCCCTATTTTTCAAATGAGTCATAAGAGACAAAATGTAATCAGCTAAAACCTCATTTAGCGGTTTGTTCGGAGCTTCGTTAGCCAAATACTGTCCCAATTGCTTGTAACCTTCATAGCTATGGGCCATTAACTGATATTTATGTCGGCTGTGAAACTGAATCACTTCGTGAAGAGACGGGTTTTTCATCACCTCTTCCTGCCAGCTGGAGTACACAAATACCCGGGTGATGAAGTTTTCTCTGAGTATATGGTCATTCAGACGTGCTTCTTCCTCGACTGGTAAAGCAGGGTTGTTACGCATAATCCTTGCAGCATAGGCTCCTGAACCTGCTTCGTTGGGCATGCCATTCTCATGATAAACCTTCACCCGCTCCATTCCGCAGCTAGGTGATCCTTTCATCAGAATGTATCCACATAACTCCTGATGTTCCTGAGAAACCGTATCTGCATAAGCTGTGATTTCATCAGTCACATCCAGGTCAGGGTTTTTAACACCTCTGACCCTTGGTGCTTCAGCATTTCCAACCAACCGAATCGGTTCTCTGGGTATGCTCATTCCTATCGCAACTTCAGGGCAGAAAGGCACAAACTCAAAGCAATCACTCAGTACATTCAGGCAGTATTTGGAGCGTTTATGCCCACCGTCATAACGAACTTGATTACCTAACAAACAAGAGCTGATACCAACCGGAATTAAACGTTTAGTTTCTGATTTTTCCATTTCCTTTACTCCTGTTTCCTGCTCGCACCGAATTAGAAACCGGTCATTGGTTGAACCAGCTTACCCAGCAACGTACTGAATTTCAGTGGTGCATCCGTGGCTATCAGGCAAATACAATCTTCATCGCTGTCCACCAGCGGTTGATGCTCAATTTCGCTGTCCAGATCCGCAATGTCACCTGCAGTAAACCGCCCCATTTCATCAGAGAAAGATCCCTGAAGGATAAGTGTTAGCTCGTTGCCATCATGACTGTGCGGCAGCATCGCTTTACCAGGAGCAATTCGCATCAACCGGGAAGCACCGCCCTTTTCGGTTTTAAAAGGCAGATCATAATAATAAATACCCGGAACAATACGTTTCCATTCAATGTCCTCAAAGGAATTGCCAATACAATCCTGCAAAGGTCTGGGTATTAAGTCAGACGATGGTTGATGCTGTTTAGAAGTTCGGATCATTTCGATATCAATCTCAGGCTCTTGATCAAGGCAAGCCAGCACCTGATCCAGTGCATCATCAGAAATTGAAGCTTCATCCAGACTGTCCAGCAAAATACCACCAATTGCCTCAGATTGACTGACACGTTCACGGCAGCTGGGGCAGATTGAAATGTGGCAAGCAACAACCAAAGCCATAGCTTGCGACATAGAACCTGCGGCATAGCTGACTAGAGTAGCTTCATCAAGGTGATGTTTAATGTTCATACATCATCCCTCCACATCGTTTTTAACTTTTCCGACGCCAGTCGGATTCTAGATTTAACACTTCCCAAAGGAATACCCAATCTTTCAGAAATATCGGAGTGAGAACGACCTTCAAAAAAAGACATATAAAGAACCTGTGCCTGATTTTCAGGAAGTTTGCTTATCGCCTTTTCCATTCGGTCAGACGTCACGAGATTTTCACCTTCGTGATTATGTTCATCTGGCTCTTCGATCCATTCATCAAGAGAATATTCCGGATATTTTTGCTTTCGCATCCAGTCAATACTCTGGTTTCTTGCCAGAGTAAAAATCCAAGTACTGGCTGCAGCTTTTGAGCGGTTGTACATGTGGGCTTTACGCCACACAGCCAGCATGGTCTCTTGCATCAGCTCTTCTGCAGTAGTCTCTACAAGCCCAAGGCGAATAATGTATGCTTTCACCTTGGGTGCAAAGTGACTGAACAGCTGAATGTAGATCTTTTTGTCTTTGTTTTCAGATAACTCTTGTAACAAATCACTCCAGTCAGAGGAGCTGTTTAACTGAGTCATGGCAACTACATTGTCCACGTCTTCACCCGATCCGTTGTTGTCCATACCTCTCCTACGACTGTTGATAAAGATTGGATCACATAAACTGCTAATATTGGGGTGATCCTAAGTTTCTGATGACACGTATATTAAGGATATACAAATCATTATGGATGATCTGATGAATATAGCAGCCATTCGCAGAAAAAAAATCGCCATTGTAGGCTCCGGTATTTCAGGCCTGAGTTGCGCATGGTTACTAAACAAAACCCATGACGTCACTCTGTTTGAAAAAGACGACCGTTTAGGTGGCCATTCGAATACAGTGTCATTCAATTTGGATGACAAAACTGTAGATGTTGATACCGGTTTTATTGTGTTTAACCCGGTCAATTATCCAAATCTGGTAAAACTGTTTGAATTGTTGAATGTAGATAACTGCGAGACCGACATGTCCTTTGCAGTATCTATTAACCGTGGTCAGCTTGAGTATTCAGGAACCAGCCTCAATGGTTTGTTGGCACAGAGAGCAAACCTGCTAAAGCCATCTTTTTGGAAGATGATTTCAGATCTGCTTAGATTTTATAAGGAATCTGACCAGATGCTGCATGATCCCCATCTCAATGAAATCTCACTGGGTGAACTCCTTCAAAAGCATGGATATGGAAAACAGTTTATCTATAACCACCTTTTACCTATGGGTGCGGCAATCTGGTCCACACCGGTGGATCAAATGCTGCAATATCCGGCGGGGAGTTTTTTGCGTTTTTGTAAAAACCACGGGCTGGTGCAACTTAAAGACCGCCCACAATGGCGAACTGTGGTCGGTGGCAGCAAGAACTATGTGAAAAAAATTGCGGCGGAGCTGGAAGGCAAAATCCAGCTGAATAGCCGTATTCACAGAATCATCCGTAACCCTCAGCAAGTGATTATTGAAGATCATCATGGCAATCGCCAGTATTTTGATGATGTGGTTCTAGCCTGTCATTCTGACCAGGCTCTTGCTCTGTTGGATGCTCCATCAGAAGAGGAAAAAGAACTGCTGGAGCAATTCCCCTATCAGAGAAATATTGCCTACTTGCATATGGATGAATCCATGATGCCAAAAAGAAAAGCAGCCTGGTCCAGTTGGAACTATCTATCAGAAGGCGCGAGAGATCAGTCACAACAGGTTTCCGTAACCTACTGGATGAATAAGCTTCAGCCCATTAATACAGAAACGCCATTATTTGTTTCTTTGAACCCTGTTCGGGAACCCGAAAAAGGCAGCATAATCCGCACTTTCTTTTATGATCATCCGACCTTTGGGAAAACCTCTTTTGCCGCTCAACAACGCTTGTGGGAATTGCAAGGCAGACAACGAACATGGTTCTGCGGTGCATATTTTGGTTATGGTTTCCATGAGGATGGTTTACAGTCAGGTCTGGCAGTGGCCGAACAATTAGGAGGTATTCCACGCCCCTGGCTACTTAAAAATAAAAATAGCCGAATCTTTGTTGGGCCTAATCCTGTTCAGACTGGTCATCAAGCTCCAGAGGTGGCGCATGCCTGAACTTAGCAGTTGCCTCTACACAGGAACAGTTATGCACCACCGGTTAAGGTTGGTAAAGCATCGTTTCGTTTACAAGGTTTTTTCGCTGCTGGTTGATCTGGATGAACTCACCCTATTAGACAAGTTCCGCTTTTTCTCTATAAACCGTTTTAACCTATTCTCTTTTCACGAAAAAGATCATGGCCAGGGATCAGGCAATCTGGCGGCAGAGATCCGTTTATTACTCAGTAACCGCGGTTATCAATCTGAAAACTTCAAAATCAGATTGCTCTGTTATCCACGGATTCTTGGTTACACTTTCAATCCACTCAGCGTCTATTTCTGTTATGACAATGCAGATCAGCTTCAGGTTATTCTGTATGAGGTGAGCAATACATTTGGCTCCAGACATACCTACTTACTAGAAGCCGAAGGCCAGCCCGACATCGTCAGGCATGGCTGCTCAAAGTTAATGTATGTGAGCCCATTTATGCCTATGGATACAGCCTATGGGTTCCGTATTAAGCCCCCTTCAGAAAATGTCGCAGTTTATATTCGACAAAGTGAACAAACCTCTGACGAAACCGTCGCTCCTATACTCAATGCTACTTTTTCCGGGAAAAAGCAGGCCTTGTCTGATCGCAGCCTGATTAAAGTTTTTATGAAATACCCCCTTATGACTATGAAGGTTATGGGCGGCATCCATTGGGAAGCCCTTAAGCTATGGCGTAAAAAATTAAAGATCCAACCGCGGGATAAAAACGTAAGCCATAGCATAAGTTGGCAGGATAAAAATGGAGCCATGCACTATGAAAGCTTGTGAAACCTCAAGAACCCTAACCACCCCGGTTCGTAATCCAGAACCAAGCTGGTTAGAAAAAAGGTTGCTGTCTAAGCTAACCCCTTTACTGGATCGAGAATTTGGCTCTATACACCTTACCCTACCAAGCGGATACCGTTGTCATCTAGGTAACGGATACCCAGAAGCCGATGTTAAATTACTGAACTACCGACCTCTGCTGCGTCTCTATCTCGGTGGCATCAATGGCTGGTCTGAAAGCTACATTGCCGGTGAGTGGGAAAGCAGTAATCTCACGTCGCTTGTGCTCTGGGCATTAGCCTATGAAGAGGGTTTATCAAGTTTTGCCAAGGCTAGCTTTTTCACCGAGACTCTGCATAACCTTTACCACTGGCAACGTGACAACAGCCGTAAAGGAAGCCGTAAAAATATCTCAGCCCACTACGATCTGGGTAATGATTTTTATAAGCGCTGGCTGGATCAAAGTATGACCTATTCCGCGGCTCTATACGAAAACCCAGAGCAACCTTTGGAACAGGCTCAACGCAATAAAAATGCTCGCATTCTAGAACTTCTTGATGCGCAGCCAGACCAGCATATTGTCGAAATAGGCTGCGGATGGGGTGGTTTTGCAGCACAAGCTGCGGAAGATAAGCAACTGAAAGTGCATGGCATTACCCTCTCAAAAGAACAGCTAAGTTGGGCTAAAAACCAAATCAGTAACAAGCAGTTAGATAATCAGGTCCACCTTTCGCTGACGGACTACCGCGATCTTGAACATAAATACGATGGAGTCGTTTCTATTGAGATGTTTGAGGCTGTGGGTGAATCCCATTGGGATAGCTACTTCGAGACACTTAACAAAGTGCTGAAACCCGGCGGTAAAGCCGTGCTCCAGGTGATTTCAATCGAAGAGAATCGTTTCGAGGAATATCGTAAACAAGCGGACTTTATCCAGCGTTATGTGTTCCCCGGCGGGATGCTGCCAAGTATCACGGCTCTCAAAGATAAAATCAGTGAACATCAGTTTGAGCTGGTTGAGATGCAGCTGTTTGGTAAAGACTACGCGCAAACGCTTAGAGAATGGAAAGACCAGTTTGTTGCAAGCTGGGATGAGATCAAGCCCTTAGGTTTTGATGAGCAGTTCTACCGCTTATGGAACTATTATCTGGCATATTGCGAAGGTGGCTTTGAACATGGTTCGATCGATGTTGGGCTTTATGTTCTTGCTCGAAAATAACCCAACAATAGATCAATTATCAATGTGACATTTTACGGCGCAGATTTTTAATCACTGCGCCAATTAACGGTATTTTCTGCATCAGTTCAGATGCATCCCAGTAGTCATGATGCAACATAACTCTACCATCACCATCTTGTACAACACGGCTCGCCCCTTCAAACTCCACTTTTCCTGTCAACCCACTTGAGGCCGTGAATGTCCAATACATTACGCCTTCTTTTTCATTGTCATCGCCAGCTAACAAGCATGAATGAACCTGAAACGAAACCTGATCCAGTTTTTGATACATATCCTCAAGGATATGAATGAACTCATTCTGTGTGTACGTATGATTGAAAGGATCACGAAACTCAACAGAATCGGCCAGATACTGTCGCAGTTCAGGAAGGTTATCAGCGGTCAGATTAGAAAGTTGCTGCGCGTAACGGGAAAGCCAATTATCCATGTTTTTCGCTGGTTACAGTTGGATGGTCTGTTTTTACAGTACGACTGATTAAACCAAAATACCAGCTGTACGGCAGGATACGCAGAAGTTTCAGGAAAAAGGTGAAACGTTTGGGAAAAGTAATCTCAAAACGCTGGCTGAGCAAACCTTGTAGAATCCGTTCTGCAGCCTGATCCACTTCCATTAATGCAGGCATTTTGAAATCGTTTTTATCGGTTAAGGGGGTACGCACAAAGCCAGGATTAATCACCTGTAGTTTTACGCCTGTACCATATAGGTCCAATCTCAACGCTTCACATAAATTGATCAAAGCTGCTTTACCCGCACCATAGGCCGCAGCCGTGGGCAGGCCTCGGTAACCCGCAACAGATGCCATAACAGCCAATTGTCCTTTGTCACGCTCCAGGAACCGTTTAAGAATCGGATCAATACAGTTAAGCGTACCCAGGAGATTAATCTGTAAAAGCTTAGAACAGCGTTCTGAGGAAAATACCTGCGCTGGAAATGGATCATGGTTCCCTGCATTGAGGACCACTAAATCAGGAACTCCGCTTCCTGCATCCCAACTTGCAACCATATCTTCAATCTGTTGGCGATCTGTAATATCCATCGGAATAGGCACAATGGTTCCAGAGTAATGTTTGCACTTTTCATGTAAATGCCAGAGTTCCTCAATGGTCCTTGAAGAAGTATATACAGTCAGGCCTTTTTGGCAGAGTAACTCAGCTAATGCCCTACCAATACCTCTTCCGGCACCGGTAATCCAAGCACTCTTCCAGGGTAATGACGTGTTCATTTGCTTACCTCCGCGAGACTGCACCCTGTTGTAAGTTCCCGATGAGGTTGATCAGAAACCTTCCTGATGTACAAAGTTATTTCACCAACCTCTATGCCAAATTTGTACATACTGGCACGGTTGATCAGATTGTGTTCGTCAACCAGGAACATCCAGTCATTCAGCTTTATATCCCAGGTTTTACCATTCACCGGCACTGCAAGCGTGTACTGCCAGTTAAGGGCATTACCAGCAACCTCACCTTCCGCCAATCCAATTACATCACCTGCCTGGCCCTGATAGCGCTTACCCGATTTCTGTAATAACCAACAACGATGTTGCTCTTCACCATCTGCAAAATAGAACAGTTCATCCAGTATTCCTTGATCGCCTTCCCAGCTTCCAAGAATGTCGGCTTTGAACCTTCTGCTTACTTTTCCTTTGTAATCCTGCACAATCCCGTAGGCTTCAAGATGTCCGTTGAAGAACTGACTTAGATCCAGTTGAGGCTCTTCGCCACGGTAATCGTCTAGCTTGGTTGAACAAGCGGTTAAAAAAGGAATTAATGCCATAACGATTACCTTACCTAAGTTCTTCATCAGTGGATTCTCCCCTGAGCTCTTTAGCTAATTCTGGATAGCTGCTTTTTTCAGACAGCCAGATATTAATAAACGCATTACTGAACTCAGGATCTGTAACCACTCCGATCCAGCTCTGGTTGTGGAAGAAGTTTCCATGGCCTTGTTCATCAATCCAAAAACTCAGCTGGTCACCTTTGCTGATCTCAGGCCAGATTTGATTCAGTTGCCCAATCCAAATTGGAATTTTTTCTGATTCGGTGAACATTTCGAGCTGCTCTTCTGTCTCTTCAATGAGATCAGCTTTGGAAATATTTCGCTTGTATGTCAGTTCCAAAAGCAGTGGATTTGGTTTATTCACATTTGAGTAATTGCCTGATGGGGTAAACAGTGCGGCCGAATAGATATGGAACCAAAGCACTTTTAATTCCGCTTCCCCCACCTTATTCCAATTTTCAGGCGCAGTGATGGAACCTGCACTGGCGGTAGAGACAAGCAATATGAATATAAAGGCTACGAGTTTTTGCATAGGTAGCCCTCCAGAGATTGGCTCATCCAGATCAGGATGGGGAATAACACAGCCCATATGGCAGCAATGGAGAAGGCACTCACTATCAGTGGCTGGGTCAACTCGACTGCATCAAAGTGAGCGGCAGCCATATAGGCGAAACTGCCACCTATAGCTCCCGCAATTATCGCAATGAACCGTTTGCTGGCAAAAAAAGCAAGGCTTTGCCGCAGGGTTGCGCAAAAGCCGAACCATAGTAACAACAACCAGATTGGGGTAATTCCCTGAACTTGGTCAAAACGGAAAAAACCCACCAGGGTCAGAATACAATCAACGCAATAGCCTATAAGACCAGTGATTAATACGATCTGAAACTCGAGTAATGGCTGCTTATGAAACAACATATGCATTAGCAAAAGTCCCGTAACAATGAGCAACGCATGATTGCCTAAAAAAATACTCAGGGACCAGACCAGATTAAAGCCAAGAAGGTTTACCCAGAAATTTTGTGAATAGCCTGAAAACATTACATCCTCCTGCATAATGTTACGCTTGGGGACGGCCAACAGATCATATTCTCAGGGTGATTAAGCAGCTTTGAACCCTCATTAATGCACCCATAGACATGGGAACAACCCACACAATAATGAGAATCAATTTCATTTAATTCTATAATATTTTATAGTTTTGAACGCTTCATACATAAAGAAGCGATAGATGATAGTGAGAAGTTGAAGGGATTTTTTAACTGCTGTCGCGGTGAATGTGTAAAAAGTTAATGACTCTACCGCCGACTCAAGAAAATCCAATGGCACTAAGGTTGCTTAAGAAATAAACAACTCTATATTCACAGAAAGTTCACAAATATGCCTTAAGTTGGTGCATAGAAGCGTTTTAAGTGACTATTCAGTAGCTATTTCATCATCAAACTACTCGACGAATAGCAGGGAAACGACATATGACATAGGAGTCAATTATGTTCAAGAATCTATCAATTGCTTCAAAGATTACCTTTTTGATCAGCCTTCTTTTAATCCTGTTAGCTATTACTTCCATTTTTGCCATACAAAGAATGAACCTGATCGGCAAAGAGCTGACTACTGTTCAAACTGAGGATATGCCCCTCATTGCCCTTGTATCAGATATCACTGTTAAGCAACTTGAAAAGACTGTCGCTATCGAAAAACTGTTACGTATTTCTGGTGTTCAGGAATCAGACCAAACGGTCGGTGACTTGGAAGAGTACATTCATAAGCTTGCAAAAGAGATAGATCAAGAAATTAAGCAAGGGAAAGAAATTTTAGCTTCAGCTAAAACCCACGCATTAACCAAAGATCTTGAAACAGAGTTAATTGAACTAGAAAAATCGTTGCTGGAAATTGACAGTGCTCACCGCAGTTATGAAACCCGTGTAGAGGAGATGATCTCTCAAATCAGCAATGGCAATAAAGTCTCCTCTTCTGAAATCCTTTCTATCGAGAAAGCACAGAATTCAATCAACCATCATCTTGAAGATCTGCTTGTAGGTGTCGAGTTGATGACCGAACACACTCTCGAGAAAGTTCACCATGACGAAGAAACTGCACTGACCATCATGATAGCCCTGGCTATTGCTGCAGTGTTGTTAGGTTCTATTTTTGGTGTGGTTATCACACGCGCGATTTCCAGGCCCTTAAAACAAGCCGTTAAAATTACTGAACAACTGGCTGAAGGCGACCTGTCCGTTAAGATTGATGTAGATTCCAATGACGAAACGGGCAGGCTACTCAAGTCTATGCAGGTAATGAGTAATCGCCTGACCGATATGATCTCTCAGATTGCAGCAGCAAGCAGCCAGTTAACTTCAGCAACTGAAGAAGTTGCAACGATCACAACCAGTATCGCGGGCAATCTCGACAATCAAACCTCACACCTGAACCAAACCTCAGCCGCAATGTATGAGATGTCCCAAACCGTTCGGGAGATCGCTGAGAATGCTTCGGAGGCAGCATCTTCTACCCTGCGCGTTGATTCAGAAGCTAAACAGGGGCAAAGCATTGTAAGTCAGGTAAATGATTCGATGGCTTCTCTTGCACAGCAGATGGAAGCCACCAAATCCAATATTTTCGATTTGAACTCTGAAACCGATAAGGTCGATGAAATTCTTGATGTGATCACAGGCATTGCCGAACAAACCAATCTTCTTGCCTTGAATGCTGCTATAGAGGCTGCTCGTGCAGGTGATCAGGGGCGCGGATTTGCCGTTGTTGCAGATGAAGTCCGCACACTTGCCTCGCGCACACAAGATTCCATTACGTCTATCCAGAAACTCACCGAAAAACTGAAAAGCGGCGCACAATCCAGTGCCTCTGCTATGAATCTCGGCCATCAGCAAGCAGATAGTTCCCTGTCCCTGAGTCAAAATGCGGAATCCGGGCTGCAGGAGATCGCCCAGGCGGTTGATGTGATTACATCCATGAATACCCAGATCGCTTCTGCAACACAGCAGCAGAGTGTGGTCGCAGATCAGGTAAGTGATTCTTTAACTCACTTACAAGGTTCAGCTGATGACATTAATTCCAGTGCACAGCAGGTATCAGTAGCCAGCGAAGAGATTGCTCAACTTTCTGGCGAACTTAAAAAACTGGTGTACCAATTCAAGTTAGCCTAGGGGATCGTGATGCCTCACCCGTAAATTGAAGGAGTGAAAGAACATCTGTGTTCGTCTAGCTCCTTTGATTTCTCACATCACTTTACTTCCGAGGCTCCATATAGAGCTTAAAAATAACTTATAATTGGTTTTTTAGAAGCTTTATAAAAGAACATATCCTTGATTACAGACCCTTTTTTCTATCTCGCAGCCATTCCTGCTGTACTCATTGTGGGTATTTCTAAAGGCGGATTTGGAGGCGGCCTTGGACTTATCGCTGTGCCCATGATGGCCCTGGTGATTTCGCCCGCTCAGGCAGCAGCAATTATGCTCCCTATTCTATGTATCATGGACCTCTTTGCTCTCTGGGGCTTCAAGGGTAACTTTGATCGAAAAAACCTTCGCGTTCTTCTACCCGCTGCGAGTGTTGGAATTATCATTGGCGCACTGAGTTTTCATCTACTGAACGAAAGTCACATCAAACTCTTAATAGGCATTATGACATTAGCATTCTGTCTGAATTGGTTAAGGCAGAATCTATTTCATCCTGAAATCATTGCTAAACCGGCCAGTACAGGAAGAGGATCCTTTTGGGGCACACTCGCTGGATTCACAAGTTTCAGCGTTCATGCTGGAGGGCCTCCCCTTAATTTTTACCTGTTACCCCAACAGCTTGAAAAACGCGTTTTTGTCAGTACTGCGATCATTTTCTTTGCCGTA
>JASBRM010000229.1 GCA_030149405.1 Neptuniibacter sp.
AATGCCGTGAGAGTTCAGGCTGCTTATATGACTACCAGCAATACCTACTGTGACAGAATGGATCTTACAACCTGCCATCAATTCGGCTTCCTCAACCGCACGCTGGATAGAGCTAACCGTCGACTCAATATTTACAACTACACCTTTTTTGAGCCCTCTTGATGGATGCGAGCCGATACCTATAACCTCGATTGCGCCTTCCATATCAACCTCGGCAACCAAACACAGCACTTTTGAGGTTCCGATATCTAACGCGACAATCATGTTGTTATTTGTCGTGTGATCCATGCTACTTAACCTGCATTTTCTTCATCAGTTTTTTCACGCCACTTAACAGCCACACCATGGGTGTAGCGGATATCAATTTGTTCAATCTCAGCGGACTTATCCGCTAACCGTAAACGATATAATTCCAAGAACCGTTGCAGCCTTTCGTTAATATTTTCTCTTCCGACCACAACTTTTATGTCGTTATCCAGTTCCAGAGTCCAGGCTCCCCTCGCCTCAAGATCTAACCCCACAACACTCAGACCAGTGGAACGAAACATCTGGTTCAGATCGTGGAATTGCGACATAACACGCTCTGTATCGGGTGCTGGCCCGCTCAACCTAGGTAAGAAACGGTATTGCTCTTTCAACTCAGGCCAAAAGATATCTCCCTGATGATTCAGCAATCCTCTTTCACCCCAACGAGCGACAGGCACCTCTTCCTGAACCTCTATACGAAGAGTGCTGGGCCAGTCCCTACCTACTGCAACACTTCTTACCCACGCCTGTTCTTTTATCTTGTCCTGCAATTGCTCTATATCTAACTGGAGCAACGGTTTCGAAAGTTCCTGTGCAATCTCTCCACCCAGCGCTTTACGGTCCAGATGTTGAGTCACACCGGCAATCACAATTTTTTCTACAGGTCGGTCCATCCATTGCACGAATTGCGCACTGACACCCCACACAACGCCGAAAAACATCAGCAAAGAAGATAAAGTCCAGAAAGGTTTCCACCACCAATCCTGCTCCTTACCTGAAATCACTTGTTCTCTCTCCGGATACTCACGGCTCGCACCCTTAGGCACTTCATCATCCGTTTCTGTTTCCGTAAACAGAGAGAACACTTTCATATTTACTCCATTCCCTCAGCCAGAATTTCAACCACTAACTGCTCAAATGGGATACCTGCTTCAGCAGCAGCCATAGGTACCAAGCTATGATCGGTCATTCCCGGCGCTGTATTGACCTCAAGCAGCTGAAAATCACCATTCTCGTCTTGCATCACGTCTACACGACCCCAGCCTTTACAACCTAAAGCGAGGAACGCCTGCTCGGCCAAGCCTTTCAGTTCATCAACTTTTTCGTCACTTAGCCCCGTATCAAAACGATACTGAGTGCTGTTAGAAACATATTTTGCGTTGAAGTCATAAAACTCATGGTCAGTTACCAGTTTGATTGGTGGCAACGCATTCCCAGATAAAACCGCAACCGTATACTCATCGCCAGACATCCAACGTTCGGCAAGTACACAGCGATCGTATTCTCCTGCTGTAGCAAAGGCCTGCTGTAGTTCAGCAGTATTCAGGACTTTACTCATGCCGATGCTCGAACCTTCATGCGCTGGCTTTACGATCATGGGGAAACCCAGTTGCGCTTCAACCTCACTCAGATCTGCATCTTCATGAAGCAAAGCAAAAGGTGGGGTAGGTATTCCTGAACCGATCCAGAGCTGCTTTGTTCGCAATTTATCCATGCCTATTGCAGACGCTGCAACCCCACTACCGGTGTAGGGTTTACCCATCATTTCCAGCACACCCTGCAAAGTACCATCTTCTCCGCCCGGACCATGGAGGATTAGAAATGCACGGTCAAAATCAGCATTCTCCAACTGTAGGATCGGCTTTTGGTCATCTTGCTCGCCACATAAATCGATGCCAAACGCATTCACACCAGCACGTTTTAAGGCGCTAAGAACGGCAGCTCCACTTTTCAGAGAAACTGATCGCTCAGAAGAGTTACCACCGTAGATAACTGCAACTTTTCCCAGTTTTTCATTTAAGGCAGTATCAATGCTGTAGTTCAAGCTTCACCCCCATCATTAACTAGAGAGGTTTGTTTCAGTTGATGAGCCAGTGTGGTGATATCACCAGCTCCCTGGGTCAGCAGCAGATCTCCTGACTGGAGAATATCTTTCAACACATCCGCTACCGTTTCTTTATCGCTGACAAAGACCGGATCTATACGGCCGCGCTGGCGGATACTGCGACACAAGCTACGACTGTCAGCCCCAGCGACGGGCTCTTCACCTGCGGCGTACACCTCAAGAAGCAGAAGCACATCAACTTCTGAGAGCACCTCAACAAAATCTTCATACAAATCGCGGGTACGGGTATATCGATGCGGTTGATAGATCATGACCAGTCGCTTATCTGGCCAACCTTCACGAATAGCTTTAACAACGGCATTCACTTCACGCGGATGGTGACCATAATCATCCACCAGCATTGCTTGTCCTTCAGATACTTCAACATCCCCAAGAATCTGGAAACGACGACCTACACCTTCAAATTGCTCAAGTGCTCTGCAGATTGCCTCATCAGAAATCCCCTCATCTGTTGCAACAGCGATGCAGGATAGAGCATTAAGAACATTGTGATGTCCCGGCATATTCAATGAGATTTCCAAATCTTTGAAGCCGTCTGGCCGCTTAGCTGTGAAACGCGTATACATTCCATCATGACGGATGTTCTCGGCTCGATAATCGGCCTCTTCGTTAACCCCATAAGTAATGATCGGGCGGCTTACTTCAGGCAAAATTTCGCAGACAACCGGATCATCCGTGCACATTACAGCCAAACCATAAAACGGTAAGTTATGCAGAAATTCGACAAAGGTCTTCTTCAGTCGGGAGAAGTCATTTTCGTAGGTTTCCATATGATCAGCATCGATATTTGTAACGATGGCAACCATTGGCTGGAGGTGCAGGAATGACGCATCACTCTCATCCGCTTCTGCAACCAGATAACGACTGGCACCCATTTTTGCATTCGTACCCGCACTGTTCAGGCGGCCACCAATAACAAAAGTTGGATCCAGTTCCCCTTCAGCAAAGATAGATGCCAGCAAGCTGGTTGTTGTGGTTTTACCGTGAGTACCTGACACAGCAATACCATGTCGGTAACGCATCAGTTCAGCCAGCATCTCTGCCCGACGAACAATTGGAATTCTTTGTTCTCTGGCCGTTACGACTTCTGGATTCGCTTCATTGACGGCTGTTGAAACCACAACAACATCCACATCAACGATATTGCTTTCAGCATGCCCGATAAAAATATCCATACCGAGATCCTGAAGGCGATTCGTTGTTGCAGAAGCTTTAATATCTGAGCCCGAAATTTTGTAGCCCTGGTTGAGCAGAACCTCAGCGATACCACACATTCCAACCCCGCCAATACCGATAAAGTGAATACGGCTGATACGGCGCATCTCAGGAATTTCAAATCGTGTTAGAGCTTTCTGCTGCTTCATTATCTCATTGCCTCTAGACAAACTTCCGCTAACCGCTTGCTGGCTTCAGGTTTACCGAACACGCTCGCTTTGTTTGCCATCTCGAACAACTGTTCTCGCTGAGCCAGTTGTTCCGTTAAAAGTTTTTTCAAACGCTCTTTAGTCAGTTCTTTCTGCTGAATCAAAATGGCCGCACCATGATCAGCCAGGTAACCCGCATTTTTTGTTTGGTGATCATCTACCGCATGCGGGAAAGGCACCATAATTGAAGCCACACCAGCGATACTGATTTCACTGACGGTCAATGCTCCGGCACGACAGATAACCAGATCCGCCCAGCCGTATGCTTCATCCATCGCCTCAATAAAAGGCACCACCTTACAATTTTCTATCCCAAACATTTCGTAGCGCAGCAGCGTTTCTTCAATGTTTCGTTTACCCGCCTGATGCCAAACTTCAGGCCTTAATTCAGAAGGGATTTCAGCGAGGACTTCTGGCACAAGATCATTGATCGCTTTGGCCCCCAGACTTCCGCCAACAACCAAAAGGCGAATTTTTCCTGTCCTGCCCGCATACCGCTGTTGAGGTGATTCCATTCCCAGAATGTTGCCCCGGATAGGGTTACCTATCGTTTCGGTGGTTACAGATGAGGGGAATGCATTCTCAAAAGCTTCGAGCACTTTCGTAGCCAGCTTTGATAAAGACTTGTTAGTCATTCCTGCCACTGCATTCTGCTCATGAATAATCAACGGTTTACGGAGAACCCATGCCGCCAGGCCTCCGGGCCCAGAGGCGAATTCGCCCATTCCCAGCACTACATCCGGGTTAACCCTACGAACAACCGCAAGAGCCTGAAATAGCGCCAGCAACAGTTTAAAAGGTGCCAACAGCAGGCTGAGTTTGCCTTTACCTCGCAGGCCTTTCACATCAATAGAATGAAATTCGATGCCTGCTTTAGGAATAAGGTCCGCTTCCATACCGTTTCGCGAGCCCAACCAATGAACTTCAACACCCTGTTCCTGTAACTTTTCTGCAGTCGCCATTGCCGGGAAGATATGCCCCCCGGTGCCACCCGCCATAACTAATGCAACGGAGTTAGGTTTACTCATGACCTTTCTCCGTCTTGGTTTCTTTACTCATTGTGCTGAGTTTGTACTCATAATCCACACGGAGAATAACCGCCAGCATGGCACAACTCACCAGTAAGCTACTGCCGCCATAACTGACCAGAGGCAACGTCAGCCCCTTGGTTGGCAGGGCACCAACGTTAACTCCGATATTAATCAGCGCCTGGCCTGCAAGAATGATGGCAAAGCCATAGCAAACATAGGCATTAAAGAATTGTTTAACTTTCTCAGCCCTTCGCCCAATACGGAATATTCGAACAATCAACACAGCAAAAATTGCAATCAAAGCGGTTACACCAATAAAGCCAAGCTCTTCTGCCATCACTGAAAATACAAAGTCAGTGTGTGCTTCGGGCAGATAAAACAGTTTTTGAACACTGTTTCCAAGCCCAGTGCCAAACCATTCACCGCGCCCAAATGCGATCTGCGCCTGTGACAATTGATAACCTGTACCAAATGGATCAGACCAGGGGTCAAGGAAGCTCTGAAGACGTGCCATACGGTAAGGTTGCAAACCCACGACTGCGACCAGCAATGCAATTACACCGCTAATCACCATGAGGAACTGTGAAAAACGCATGCCACCGAGGAAGATCATGCCCATCACTGTACCCATCAAAACCACAAGCGCCCCGAAATCCGGTTCGAAATAGAGCAACACACAGAAAATACCAAGAGGTAGAGTCGGTTTTGCAATACCTTTCCAACTGGTGCGTACTTCATCCAGGCGTCTCACCAAGTAGCCGCCCATGTACATCACCATACAAAACTTAGCTACTTCGGATGCTTGTAGGTTTATTGGCCCCAGAGGAAGCCAGCGGCGACTGCCATTGACCACTTTGCCAATACCTGGAATCAATACCAGAATCAGCAACACACCTGCCCCGATCATCCACCAATGGCCTGTTCTTTCCCAAAAAGAAAGAGGAATTCTCCACACAATTAAGGCTCCGGTGATAGCGATGGCGATAAATACGGCCTGACGAATCACGTAAAAGTAGGGTGTACCGGTATTTTTCAAGGCCACATCCAACGAAGCTGAGCTGATCATAATGAAGCCAATCAGAATCAATGAAGCAGCGCAGCTGAGCACCCACGGGTCAAATGGCAAAACTTCATGTGAGCTTCTTACTGAGGATAATCTGAATGAAGGCAACGCAAACGTATTCATAGTGCCCTCACTGCTTCAACAAATTTCTCACCACGTTCAGGGAAACCACTGAACATATCAAAGCTGGCACAAGCAGGTGAAAGCAGAACAATATCACCTTCATGAGCTGTTTGAGCCGCTTTATTAACCGCATCAGCC
The DNA here is from genome assembly GCA_030149405.1 of Neptuniibacter sp. Taxonomy (GTDB): domain Bacteria; phylum Pseudomonadota; class Gammaproteobacteria; order Pseudomonadales; family Balneatricaceae; genus Neptuniibacter. The sequence continues at coordinate 5,932 of JASBRM010000229.1, forward strand.
ATGTCCTCAGCTGCAATTTTTTCAACACCCCCACAGGATGCCGCCAATTGCTCACCGTCTTCGCCAATATAAATAACTTCGCGGCAAAACTGAGTTACCGGTTTTTCCAAATCCGAAAAGTCCGCGCCTTTACCTACACCACCGGCAATCAACACAATTCTGGAATTCTCGGGAAGGGTACCGCCCAAGCCTTCAAGAGCGGCGACCGTAGCGCCAACATTGGTGCCTTTAGAATCATTAAAATAACTCGCACCTTGGTGATCACTAACCCACTGGCAACGGTGCTCAAGTCCCGGAAATTTTTTCAACGCATTGAGCATTGCATCCATCGGCAAACCAGCAGCTTTACCCAACGCAAGAGCGGCCAGTGCATTTGCCATATTATGGCGACCGCGAATCTTCAGTTCAGTGACAGGTAGCAACTGTTCCCTGCCCAAACCCAGAAACTGCTGACCTTCGGCATCAATCAGACCGAACCTTTTCAGGTCTGGTTTACCCAGGTGGTATTCAGAAATAGATACGTTTTTGGGCATTAACGGAGCCGTAAGTGCATCATCGCGGTTGATGACAACATTACGCGCCCCACGGAAAATACGATGTTTGGCTAGATAGTAATCCTGAAGCGTTTCATATCGATCCATATGGTCTGGACTGATATTCAGTACTGTTGCTACTTCCGCTCGCAGGTCGTTGGTTGTTTCCAGTTGAAAGCTCGACAACTCAACCACGTAGATATCTTTTTCTTTCTGGTCGAGCATATCCAGAACAGGTGTTCCGATATTACCGCAAACACCTACATTCAACCCGGCTTCAGCAGCCATTTCACCTACCAATGTGGTAACCGTACTCTTAGCATTGGATCCCGTGATGGCTATGATAGGAGCACTGACATTACGACAAAAAAGATCAATATCACCACTTAGCTTAACACCTTGTTGTGAAGCAATCTGAATTGCTGGGTTGCTGATCGCCACGCCCGGGCTTACATAAAGCTCATCCGCTGTACAAAGAAAATCTGCATCAAACTCTCCACACAGTAGCTGCACCTCCGGCATTTCAGCCGCCATTTCTTCGGCGCCTGGAGGGTTGAGTCTGCTATCAACAACGGCAAAACGAACCCCTTTATTATGCAGAAAACGCGCACACGCCAGCCCGGTTTGCCCCAAACCGATCACAATTTTAAAATTGTCACTAGCGATCAGACTCATTTATACATTTTTCCTTAACGAATTTTCAGGGATGCTAAACCAATCAGCACCAATACCACTGTAATAATCCAGAACCTCACAATAACTCGGGGCTCTGGCCAGCCTTTCAGCTCAAAATGATGATGCAGCGGCGCCATCCGGAAGATACGACGCCCCGTCAGCTTAAATGAAGCCACCTGTAGAATTACGGAAACCGTCTCAGCAACAAAAATGCCGCCCATAATCACCAACACAAGTTCCTGACGCACAATTACCGCAATCACACCCAGTGCAGCCCCCAGAGATAATGCGCCAACGTCCCCCATAAATACCTGAGCTGGGTATGTGTTAAACCAAAGGAAACCCAGACCTGCCCCTACAATTGCACCACAGAAAATGATCAGTTCACCTGATCCTGCGATATATGGGATCAACAGATAATCGGCAAACTTAATATGACCCGATAGATAGGCAAACACACCTAATGCACCTGCAACGAGCACGGTTGGTAGTATTGCTAGGCCATCAAGACCGTCTGTCAGGTTAACCGCATTAGAACTGCCCACAATGACAAAGTAGGTAAAGACAATGAAGAATATACCCAGTTCAATCGACACATCTTTTAGAAACGGGATCAGCAACGAGGTTTCAGCAGGCGTTTGTGCAAACATATAAAGTAAAATGGCGGCACCAATACCGCCCACAGACTGCCATAGGTATTTCCAGCGAGCAGGAAGACCACGAGGATTCTTTTCGACCACTTTGCGATAATCATCCACCCAGCCCACTGCGCCAAAAATGAGGGTTACGCCTAGAGTGATCCATACATATTTATTAGTAAGATCACTCCACAGCAAAGTGCTGATGGCGATTGCGACCAGTATTAAGGCACCACCCATTGTAGGCGTACCGGCTTTACTCAAATGGGTCTGAGGCCCATCATCGCGAACTGCCTGACCGATCTGATTACTGCGCAGTTTATTAATGACCAATGGACCTACTAACAACGAGATCAATAACGCCGTAAGGACGCCCAAGATGCCCCGCAGGGTCAGGTATTGGAAGACCGCAAACCCCGTGTAGTATTCTGATAAAAATTCAGCTAATAATGGAAGCATCGCTCGTTATTCCCCTGCGGTCAGGCGCTTAACAACCTGATCCATTCCCGCGCTTCTGGAGCCTTTGATCAGGACATTTACTCCTGTCACAGCTTTCGCAGACAACGCCTCAATTAATTCATCTTTGGATTCAAAAAATCTGCCATCCAGGCCTTCTTCAGCCTGATATGCACTAACAGAGTGCCGGGACAGCGCACCAGTCGCCCATAGGCTCGTGGTCCCCTTCTGCGCTGCCCGGCAGCCTACCTCTTCGTGCTGAGCTATCTCATCGTCTCCTAGCTCAGCCATATCGCCCAACACTAATACCGATTCACCCGGCAAACTGACCAACAGGTCAATCGCAGCTTTCACAGAACCCGGATTAGCGTTGTAGCTATCATCAATTACTAAAGCCCCATTGAGAGACTTTGAAGGGCACATCCGCCCTGGAACGGCTTGAAATGCCTGTAAACCACTGGAAATTTCCTTCAGCCCCATGCCCTGAGCAATCACGGCTGCAGCAGCGGCTAAAGCATTCGCCACGTTGTGTTTACCCATCACCGAAAGCTGAACTTCGGCATGTTCCTGCTGATAATGCAGAATAAACTGATAACAACCATTTTCAGATGCCGAGATATCTGACGCATAGATATCCGCAAGGCTGTTATTAAGAGAAAATGTCAGATATCGATTGCTTTTATTCAGATCCAGCCAGTAATCACAATGCGGATCATCAAGATTGATGATTGCTGTACCGTTGTTTTCCGCAAGCCTTGAGAAAATTTCTCCTTTCGCTTCAACCACGCCTTGCAATGAACCAAACCCTTCAAGGTGCGCGCCCATTGCATTATTAAGTACAGCCACATCCGGTAGTGACAACGCGGTGGTATAGGCAATTTCACCTCTGGCACTTGCACCCTGTTCGATGACTGCAACCTGATGCTTATCACCAAGCTCAAACAGTGTCAGCGGCACCCCAATGTCATTGTTCAGGTTGCCTTTCGTTGCCAGCACCTTATTGTTTTGCTTAAGAATACTGTGCAGCATCTCTTTTACAGTGGTTTTACCGCTGCTACCGGTGATTGCATAGACATCACCTTCAAAGCGCTGCCTATTAGCAAGACCGATCTGACCCAGTGCAATGCGTGTGTCCGTTACAACCCATTGTGGAATATCCAAAGGCAGTTTGCGGGAAACTACTGCCGCAACAGCTCCTTTTTCAATGGCCTGCTCGACGAATTTATGGCCATCAAAGTTAGGGCCTACCAGTGCTACAAAGAGATCCCCTTGTCGGATAGTGCGAGTATCAGTACTGACATGAGTAAAATCGCCATCCTGCGTACATTCGCCCCCAAACTGTTTTTGCAGTTCGCTTAAATTCCAACTCCCAATCATGCCGCCACCCCTATTATTTGCTTGGTGACCAACAGATCACTGAAAGGAAGGCGCTTGCCATCAATCTCTTGATAATCCTCGTGGCCTTTACCGGCAATCAGAACCACATCATCTGTGGATGCGCTGTTTATAGCATTGCGTATAGCCATAGCCCGGTCAGCTTCAACTTCCGGAGCATGCAGTTTGATACCTTCATTGATCATCGAAATGATTGTTTCTGGATTCTCGCTTCTGGGGTTGTCGCTGGTTACGATAATCTTGTCTGCTAGATGATCCGCAGCGCTGCCCATCAAGGCTCTCTTGCCCTGGTCTCTGTCTCCACCACAACCGAAGACACACCATAACTCCCCCGAAGTATGTGCTTTTGCTGCCGAAAGGGCTTTTTCAAGGGCATCCGGGGTATGTGCATAATCAATAATAACCAGAGGGCTTCCCACCGTTTTCAGAGCCTGCATCCGACCGGGTACAGACTCAAGAACACCAAGGCTCTGTACTACCTTATCCAGTGCCATACCTTGCTCTGACAACAGTGCAGCCACCAGCAGCAAGTTATCGAGATTGAACTCACCAATAATCTGACTTTTAAATTGCAAGCTTCCCTGAGGCGTTTTTAATTGTGCCTCTATGCCATTCACTCCAAGCCGATAAGCTAAAGCAGAATATTCACCCTGCATCCGACCAACAGAAACCTTCTTGCTCTTAATTTCCAAATCAGAAAGCAGCTCTTTTCCAAATTCATCATCTCCATTGATGATGGCTGCTTTGAGCATAAAGCTCTTGAATAGCATTGCTTTAGCTGCGCCATAACTTTGCATATCGCCGTGATAATCGAGATGATCACGACTCAAATTAGTGAAGAGTGCGAAGTCAAAATCAACGCCTGAAACTCGTCCCTGCTCCAAAGCATGACTGGACACCTCCATGACAACGGCTTCAGCGCCTGCCGCCTTCAATTCAGCGAAGATTTTCTGCAAACCAATTGCGTCTGGGGTTGTGTGGGTTGAAGCGGCTAACTCACCCGGAAAACCATTCCCCACTGTGCCAATAATTGCTGTCTTGGTCCCCAGTGCATTCATAGCCTGTGCAGTAAAATGAGCACAAGACGTTTTGCCATTTGTCCCGGTTATGCCAATCACTTGCATTGATTTGCTTGGCTCGCCATAGAAACACGCTGCGATTTTGCCAATCTGATTGTTCAGTTGCTCAACAGCAACCACTGGCACAGGAACTTCCGGGCATTCTGCCAACTCCGAACAATCAACAAGAACAGCGACGGCCCCTTTTTCAACTGCATCTCGCACAAAATCTGTGCCCTTATGCTGTAAGCCATTACGCGCAATAAATAAGCAACCGGGCTCAATGTTTCTACTGTCCTGGGAAACTGAAGACACGACGACACCGGCCGCAGGTTGGTCAACCCACTCCGGTATCAGATCTTGTAGTTTCCACATACAGTTCATTGTTGTTCCTGTTATCTCTGCGCCATCTGAACTTCAGGCTTAGTCCAGTCATCCGGTGGCACATTCATTAAACGCAGTGCCCCGCCAACAGCACGGGAAAACACCGGTGCAGCGACTTCACCGCCGTAATACTCCTGCCCTTTCGGGTTATCAACCATTACAACCGTAACAAGCCTGGGATTACTGGCTGGTGCCATCCCGGCAAAAAATGACAGATACTGATCATCGATATAACCGCCGTTACCCACTTTATGAACCGTGCCGGTTTTTCCCGCCACTTTATAACCAGGAATAGCAGCTCTGCGGCCTGTACCCTTCACGCTGATGACTGTCTCCATCATCTTGCGGACATTTTTAGCTACATGCTCTGGCATGACCCTGACAGGCTTTTCATCACTGTTCTGTTTTATCAGGCTAACAGGGCTCAACACTCCATCGTTTGCCAGTGCCAGATACGACTGAGCCAACTGCAATGGGGTTACAGAAACACCATAACCATATGAAAGTGTTGCTCTTTCAATAACTTGCTTTTTGTTCAGATAAGGCAGGTAACCGCTGCTCTCACCCGGGAACCCAATGCCTGTTGACTGGCCCAGGCCTAGGTTGTGATACAGATTTCTGACTGATCCTTCAGGTAAGCTCAAAGAAAGCTTTGTTACTCCGACGTTGCTGGACTTGGTGATGATGGTGGATACATCAATCTCACCGTAGTTACGGTGATCACGGATCGTTTTACGTTTAACCCGCATAAAACCAGGACTTGTATCTACCACAGTTTCTGGAGCGTATTTACCACTCATTAACGCTGCTGCAACCGTCATAGGCTTAACGGTAGAACCCGGTTCAAACGTATCAGTAACCGCACGATTTCTGAGCGCGCTGGAAATACGTTGTCTTGGATCATTAGGGTTATATGATGGCTGATTAACCATCGCCAGTACTTCACCCGTAGCTGCATCCAACATCACCAAAGACCCACCATCCGCCTTATGCGCACTTACTGCAGCCTTGAGTTCACGATAAGCCAGGTATTGCAGCCTGAGATCGATACTCAGCTGGATATCATTGCCATGATGCGCAGGTGCAACCTCACGAATATGTTTAATGGTCCGACCCAGCCGATCCTTAAGCACCAGCTGTTTACCGGATTCAGCCTTGAGCCACTCTTCATATGCCAGCTCAAGTCCTTCCTGCCCCTGACCATCCAGGTTGGTAAACCCAACTAAGTGAGTGGTAACTTCTGCCGCCGGGTAATAACGCTTGTACTCTCGATCGACGTGAATACCTCCGATCTGCAGGGACCTGACCTGCTCAGCAACCTCCGGTGTTACCTGGCGTTGCAAATAGATAAAACGCTTACTTCTGTTCTTACTGAGTTTAGAAACCAGCTTTTTCTTGTTGGTTTTCAACAAAACCGCCAGTTTCGCAAGTCCATCATCCTGCATATCTGTCATTGCAGGATCAGCCCAGATCGTTGCTACTGGAGCACTTACTGCTAGAGGCTCACCATTCCGATCAGTGATAATTCCTCGATGAGCTGGCACTTGAATCGTTCTCAAGCTTCGGGCATCACCCTGAGTTTGGAGAAAAGTCTGCTCTTCTACATACAGAGAAAGCATACGAAGCATGATGCCCAGAGCGACAGCAAAAAGAAGGCCTAGCACCAAC
>JASBRM010000235.1 GCA_030149405.1 Neptuniibacter sp.
AGCCACGCCCCTGTTCTCCCGCTCTTGCAGCTTCAATCGCCGCATTCAAAGCCAGAAGGTTTGTTTGCGCAGCAATATCCTTAATCACCTCCATAACCGTATTGATGTGGTCACTTTTATCTTTCAGCGCCAAAACCTTTACAGAGGTATCGCTAATCTCGGCATCAAGGTCATGAATCTCAGCAACCGTTTTCTTGACGATTTTACTGCCGTGAATGGCCAGTTCATTACAGGTTTGCGTACTCGCTGCTGTGCTGTTGGCGTTTCTGGCTACCTCCCCAGTCACCGACGACATCTCCTTTACCGCCTCAGTAACCTGACCGATCTCCCATTTTTGCAATCGTGCCGAAGCTGCATTGCCATCGCCATTGACCTTGATTTCATCCGAACAAACTGACAACTCATCTGCTGTATGCACAATCTTCTGAATCAACTGATGAAGATTGCTTACAAAAGCGTCAAAACCTTTTGAAAGCGCGCCCACTTCGTCATTTGTATTTATATTCAGTCGACGTGTAAGATCACCTCCTCCCTGAGCAATATCAGACATCGCCGAAGCCAAGATCTCGATTGGTCTTACAACGTAGCGCGTTAACACCACCCAGTTCGTAGCCTGAAGCGCCAACAAAAGCACTACGGCAATCAACACAAACAACACCTGAGTTGTAAACAACAACCCATCATTGGCATCAAGTCGGTACTCAACTGTCAAAAAACCAATCTTATTTTCGCCTTCCCAAAATACATCGATATGCTTTTCTTCAAGCATCAATGGATTTTCAAACTGGTTAGCAATCTGAGAACCTCCAATCAACTTACCCCGGTGATCGTAAACCTTAATATTCTGGATATATTCATAAACAACAAATGATTCGACTATGTTATTTATAAGACCCTGATCATAAGAAAACATAGGCTCTTTCAAGACTACAGACAGGGTTTTCTCTGAATCGGTGATCTGTTTATTCAATGACTTTTCCAGATAGCCTTGCACAAAAAGGTAACCACCTCCCATCACAACTAGCATTAAAACTATTGAAACCACCGACAGGAAAAACATTGTTTTTTGCTTTATTGATCTCATTTCATCCACACTCAATTTTAATTATTATTTTTTATGATCCGAGCTCTAACCAGTACTCAGTAGTATCTACAGGGGTATCAGGGTGCATATATGGGTTATCAACACGGATAACTCTTCTATTGGAGAGGTTCGATTTTTCAAAGACCGCTTTGATCATCGGATTAGAATAAAAAAGGTCGTCAAAACTACCGTCCTGGATAGCCATATCAAAGCCTTCATAAATTTCCCTGTGCAATTTCTGGTTATTTTTATTAACGTAAAAATAAAGAGCATAGGGATAAATAAGGATGATATTTTTCTCAACCATTAAATTTAATTCTGGCCGCGCTTCTACTTCTACCCAGGGTTCATGAACAGCTCTTGGGAAATAATCAAATCGCCCCCCTTCCAGCATCAGGAAGAGGTTATTGTATTTAATCGTTGTGATGGTTGGCAGTTGCGCATTTTTCAGGACCTTTGTGTCTCCCCAAAAAGAGCCCTGCCCAGCTTTGAAATTCGATAATTCATCGAGGTCATGAATAGTATCAAACCGCGCCTGGTCGTTATCTCTAATCAAAAAAACCCTATGACCTAACAAACCTTTAAGAACGGGTATGCGTATGGTCAGCAGTTTTTCCTCAATTTCCTGGGAAGCACCTGTCCAAAATACATCAATTTCACCAGACTCAACCATCTCAACCAATCGAGCCTCACTGGCATTAACTGAACTTGGTTTAAGCTCAACATGTGGTTTTGTTTTGCTCAGTGCAAGCTGAAGAATACTGTAAACCAGCTCCTCTTTTGCACCTTCTATCTTCTTGATTTTTATCGGACTCCCTGCTGCTTCAACCGAACCAGCAAGAAACACTAAGCATATTGTTTTAATTAAAATATCCATCTTCATTTTTTATATTTATTAGTTAAAGTCTTTATTAATCAAAAAAAGGAAACTAGGTTCACATCACCCCCCTGGATACATTTATTTTGGGAACCAGCTCTTGTTAAGGACTAAGGCCATTAGCTGTGAACTGCGCCTCGCATCTGCAGCTTTCAGGGCTTATAGAGCACTAACAAAACTTGCTCGCAGGTTCCTTAGGTTTAATCAGAGCGAAGAGCCCTTGATATGGAGGTATGACTATATCTCCTCCATTTAATTGTCCGTCTAATCCGCTATCTTCCAGCACTATTAAATTATCGTAAGGAGAAGACAGAGTGATACGCGAACCGGTTAGGTTTATGGCAATATAGATTGATTGTTCATTGAAAGTTCTTACCCAACACAATGCATCGCCAGTATCGTCTAAAATATGGATTGAACCTTGAATCAAGGCAGGCTGAGAACTACGCCATTTAATAAAACCCCTCACTTTACTGAGTAGCGAATCTTTAGACTTATTCTGCAGCTCAACGCTTTTACTTCGATGATTCTTATCTACCGGCAACCATGGCTCTGCCACTGAAAACCCCGCGTACTCTGAAGCATCCCAGACCATCGGTGTGCGACAACCATCACGCCCTTTATATTCCGGCCAATAACTGATGCCATAAGGGTCCTGCAGCTTTTCAAACGGAACCTCTGCTTCGCAGAGCCCTAACTCCTCTCCTTGATACAAACAGACACTTCCACGCATGGACATGATCATCACCAGAATAATCAGCGGGTAGGCTTCAGCATCCTTATCCTTTCCCCAGCGACTGGCACTACGCATCACATCATGATTAGAGAGAGCCCAGCAAGGCCAGGCACGAGGGGCAGCTTTATTGAACTGCTGGATAATACTTCTGATATAGGCCGGTTCAGACCGGCTGCTTAACAGATCAAAGGTATATGCCATATGCAACCGATCTGTTCCTTGCGTGTATTCAGCCATACGCTGTAATGGGTAATCATCGGTGATCTCGCCCACCAGAGTGGAGCCTGGATATTCATCAAGAAGCTTTCGGATATCGCGAATAAACTGGATATTTTCAGGACGACTTAAATCATAAATATGCTGCTGCCATGTATAAGGATTAGTGTCAGGTATGGCTGGATTTTTTTGATCTTCAGTGAGAATAGGTGGATTATCCCGGAGTTCGGCATCATGGTAGTAAAAGTTAACCGTATCCAGTCTGAACCCATCAACACCCAGTTCAAGCCAGAACCGCATATTCTCAAGATTTGCCTTACGCACCTCTTCATTATGGAAATTCAGATCCGGCTGGCTAACCAAAAAGTTATGCAGATAATATTGCTGTCGTTCTTGATGATACTGCCAGGCACTGCCAGTAAAAATAGATAACCAGTTATTGGGAGGTGTGCCATCAGGCTTAGGATCAGCCCAGACATACCAATCAGACTTTAAGTTATCCCGGCTACTGCTGCTTTCCTTGAACCATGGATGCTCATCCGAGGTATGACTGATTACCTGATCTATCAGAACTTTAAGATTAAGGCGATGCGCCTTGCTAACCAAAATTTTAAAGTCGTCCAACTTACCAAACATAGGGTCAACATCCCTATAGTCCGATACATCGTAACCAAAATCCTTCATGGGAGATGAAAAGAAGGGCGATAACCAGATCCCATCCACACCCAGTGAAGCAATATATTCTAACTTTTCAGTTACGCCTGGCAGGTCACCTATTCCATCCCCGTTACTATCATAAAAACTGCGGGGGTAGATCTG
>JASBRM010000241.1 GCA_030149405.1 Neptuniibacter sp.
TCCACTGTGTAGTAGGGATCTACAAAGCTATATGAGTATTCGGTGAGGGTATCACTGTTGGAGATACCTATCCCAACCTTTTTACCTGTACCCAGAAAGTTATCCTGCTGCAACTGGAAACCCAGAATGATACCTGAGCTCTGAGAGAAGCCCACACTTGCTGAGAACGAACCCGATTGCTGCTCTTCTACGCTATATTCAATATCTACCTGATCGTCAGTGCCCGGCACGGGAACCGTTTGAACGTTTACGGTTTTGAAATAACCGGTTTTTTCCAGACGAATCTTAGACTGTTCAATCAATTGATTTGATGCGACTGCCGCTTCCATTTGCTTAAGGTGCTGACGAATCACATCATCAGCAGTACGAGTATTGCCACGAACATTGATGCGTCTAACGTAGGTACGCTTACCGGGATCAAGGAAAAACTTAACCGTTACAGTGTTATCATCATTTAATTCAGGCGATGGAGAGATATTGGCAAACATATAGCCTTCATCACCAATTCGCTTAACCAAAGCATCCTGAGACTGTGTAATCAAACGACGTGAAAAAGTCTGGCCTGCTTTAACCCGAACTACATCCAGTAACTCTTCTTCAGAAACAACCATCTCACCAGCAATATCCACGTCACGGATAGTGTATTTGTCGCCTTCAGTCACATTGATTGTGATGTAAACATGCCTTTTATCAGGAGTGATCGAAACCTGAGTTGAATCTATAGAAAAGTTCACATAACCACTGTCCAGATAATAGGAACGTAAGCGCTCCAAATCCCCAGAAAGTTTCTGACGAGCATAGCGATCGTCTTTCTTATAAAAAGAGAAGAAGTTTGGCAGTTTTAGAGAGAAAAGATCTTTCAGTTCTTCATCAGAATAAACATCGTTACCAACAATATTGATATGTTGGATGGTCGCAACACTGCCCTCTTTAATATTAATGTTCAAGGCGACACGGTTACCTGGCAGAGGTTCGACCTCAGTTTCAACAGATGCACCATAACGGCCCTGAGAAGAGTAAACACGAACTAAGTCCTGCTTGATCTGTTCCAGAGTTGCTCTTTTAAATACATCACCTTCCTGAAGGCCCGTTTGCTTAAGGCCGTCTAAAAGCGCCTCATCTTCAAGCACCTTATTACCTTCAAGCTTAATCAAACTTACAGCTGGGCGTTCTTTAAGTTGCAGAACTAACACAGAACCTTCACGTAGCAGCTGAATATCTTCAAAATAGCCAGATTTAAATAACTGGCGTGTAGACCTTGCCAAAGCAGCCGAATTGACCTGATCACCTGCATTGACAGGGAAATTCCGGAACACTATTCCTGGCGATACCCTTTGCAGGCCTTCAATACGAATATCTTCAACAGTAAAAGCTGCTGTATTTGCCTGTGCAACAGATGCCCAAAGGAAAAAAGCCAACAAAAATCCAATGCCACGTTTCATGAAATATGTCTTTTTCGTAAAAAATTCAATTCGTCACGACTGTAGAGATCTACAATCGCATTATGTCGTTAAAAATTGCTACAAACATCAAGGAAAGCAGTAACACCAACCCGATTTTCAAGCCAACCAGCTGAATACGCTCATTCACAGGTTTACCTGTCACAAGCTCGACAAAGTAATACAGAAGGTGTCCACCATCCAATACAGGAATTGGCAATAGATTAAGGACCCCAAGCATAATGCTTAGATAGGCAAGAAAACTAATATACGATTCCAAGCCAGACGCCGCCGAAGCACTCGCCACTTTAGCAATGGTTATAGGACCACTCAAGTTTTTTACTGATATAACTCCCTCAATCATTTTCCAGATTGAGTCGAGTGTCAGGGAAATTGTTTGAAGAGTTTTCTTAGTTGCTGTAACTGCACCCTCTACGAAACCATACTGCAAGGTTCTCTGATACTCTGCAGGCCAGTCCACCCCTTGTGCTGCTGCACCAAGGAAACCATATGCTTCACCTTGTTCAGAAACTTGTTTTTCCGGTTTCACCAACAGGTTAATCGCTTGGTCGTTTCTGTTCAGCTGCAACTCAATAGTAACTTCAGGGTTAGCACGGATAATTGAGACAAGCTGCTGCCAGTCAACAACCTCCAACCCATCAGCCTCAACAATTTGGTCTCCCACCTGCAATCCAGCCTGCTGGGCACGCCCTCCCTCTACAAGCCTGCCAATGACAGCAGGAATCTCTGGACGCCAAGGCTCAATGCCCAACGCAGAGACCGGCGATTGATTCTCCAGATCCACCTTCCACTCATTCAGCATCACAGTGTAATCACTGATTAATGTTGTACCCTCTTCCTTGAGCTGAAGCTGCAAAGGCCCCGATTCCCCAACACGCGATGCCAAACGCAGATTAACTTCGTCCCATGAAAGCGTGGCATGACCATCAACAGATATTATTTCTGAGTTTTCAGGGAGATTTGCTACTTGAGCTATAGATTCAGATTTAACCTGGCCGATCATCGGAATAGCGGTAGTTACACCCATACCGTACATAAACCAGTATGCCAAAACGGCAAAGATCAGATTTACCAATGGACCAGCAGCAACGATCATAATACGTTGCATGACCGGTTTACGATTAAATGCTTGTGCCAACTCAGAAGGCTCTACATCCCCCTCCCGTTCATCCAGCATCTTCACGTAACCACCGAGTGGAATACTTGCGATTGCGTATTCCGTGTTTTGCTTGTCTTTCCAAGTGTAAATAGCTTTACCAAAGCCCACTGAAAAACGCAGAACTTTAACACCGCATTTACGCGCCACAATAAAGTGTCCCCATTCATGAATGGTGACAAGAATGCCCAAGGTGAGAATTGTTATAGCAATGGTATAGAGTAAATCCATAAAGGCTTCAGGCTAGAACAATGTAATGCAGACCAAGTACAAACACCGGTGACGCTGCCGTAAGGCTATCAATCCGATCCAAAATACCACCATGCCCAGGGAGAAGCTGACTGCTATCTTTAATGCCACGATAGCGTTTAAGCATACTTTCAAACAGATCGCCCAGAACAGAGATAAGCCCGGTAACCATAGACACAGCGATCAATAGCAATGACTGCGTTACGGACAAAGATGCAAAAAAAGAAAAAAGTACCGCCACCAGCAAACAAGCCAACAAGCCTCCATATAAACCCTCTCGGGTTTTACCTGGGCTTACGTTAGGCGCCAACTTTTTATTCCCAAACTTTTTACCGGAAAAATAAGCTCCAACATCCGCTCCCCATACCAGTAAGAGCAGCAACAGGATTTGAAGTTCCCCATTTTCTGCAGCTTTTAACTCCACAAAGGCAAGCCAGCAAGGTAACAGTACAACCAAGCCGATAAATAATCGTCGCCAAGTTGACTGCCAGCCTGAACCTTCCGGATACCGTACAACCCAAAATAAAGCGGCAAACCAACTGAGAAAGGCTACGAACAAGATCAATTCAACCGGAAGCGCCGTATAGAATAGGTGCAATAGCACAACAGCCACCGCAACAGCGCCAACATAGAAGAAACGGTTCGATTGTTTTTCAAGACCTGACAGGTTCGCCCACTCCCAGGCAGCAATTAAAATCACAAAATCCAGGAGGTAGATAAAACCAGAAAGAGGTAAACCAAAGACACCAAATAAAGCTAACGGAGCAAGAACAATTGCCGTTAAAAAACGCTGCTTAAGCATTCTTTTCAGCCTCAATCTGCTCGCTGGTTTTACCAAACCGGCGTTCACGCCCACAATAACTATCTATAGCTTCGCTTAAAGCATCTTTGTCAAAGTCAGGCCAGAATAGGTCGCTAAAATAAAGCTCGGTGTAAGCAAATTGCCAGATCAGGAAGTTACTGATGCGCTGTTCACCACCTGTACGGATACAGAGATCAGGTGCGGGCAATTCAGACATGGAAATAAACTCGCCCAGCGTATCTTCCGAGATTGTTTCTAAATCCAGTTCTCCAGCAATACAACGCTCAGCCAGCTGTTTAGCCGCATTCGTTATATCCCAGCGACCACCATAGTTTGCAGCTATATTAAGTTGCAAGCCATCACACTCGGCTGTCATTTCTTCTGCTCGGGCAATTTTTCCCCTAAGTGAATCACTGAAGGCTGTCTTATCTCCGATGACTCTAAGGCGGATGTTATTCTTCAGAAGTTTCTTGGATTCACGATCCAAAGCAAGTTTAAAGAGCTCCATTAGCCCTTTCACTTCAAGCGGAGGCCTCTTCCAGTTTTCAGAACTGAAAGCAAATAACGTAAGAGCCTCAACACCTTGCTCAATACATCCCTGAATTACAGAGCGTACGCAGTCGACACCCGCCTTATGACCAGCAAGACCTGGTAACCGGCGAGCTTTCGCCCAACGGTTATTACCATCCATGATAATGGCGATATGACGGGGTACCGGATTACCCGGCGTATTATCGTTTTTTTTCTGCGTCATCAAAACTCCAGCGATGCCTTACAGCATCGCTGCTGCGATCAGATTTCCATTAGATCTTTTTCTTTCTGCTCCAGCAGACCATCCACTTCAGCAACATGCTTATCAGTTACCTTCTGGATCTGATCTTCACCACGACGCTGATCATCTTCGGTGATCTCTTTTTCCTTTAGAAGGTCTTTGATATCACCATTTGCATCACGACGGATATTACGGATAGCAACACGTGCACTTTCAGCTTCCTGGCGCGCCTGCTTGATATAACCCTTACGAGTTTCCTCAGTCAACGGCGGCATTGGAACACGAATATTCTCACCCGCCGTTGCCGGATTAAGACCAAGATCAGCAGTCATGATCGCTTTCTCGATGACCGGAACCATTGGCTTTTCCCAAGGCACGATGGAGAGTGTACGACCATCTTCAACGGAAATATTTGCCACCTGGCTCAATGGCACATCTGAGCCGTAGTAGGAAACCTGAATTCCTTCAAGAATACTTGGATGGGCACGACCTGTGCGGATCTTCTTAAAGTTATTTACCAGCGACTCAACGCTCTTCTGCATACGTTCGGTAGCATCCTGAGTGATTTCATTCAGCATATTTTTCTCCAACCGTCTCACTGCAATCGATCAGGGTCCCTTCATCACTACCCACCACAAGGTTAGCGAGGGCTCCCGGTTTGTTCATGTTAAATACGCGCACTGGCATGTTATGGTCGCGAGTCAGACAAATCGCAGTCAAATCCATTACACCCAGCTGCTGTTCTAATACTTCGTCGTAGCTCAAGTGGCGATAGCGGCGTGCTGTAGGGTCTTTTACCGGATCTGCTGTGTATACACCATCTACTTTTGTGGCCTTAAGCACAACATCAGCTTCAATTTCTATACCGCGCAAGCAAGCAGCAGAATCCGTAGTAAAGAAAGGATTACCTGTGCCCGCTGCAAAAATAACAACATCGCCCTGATTCAGGTAGCGCATTGCATTACGTCGATCATAATGATCAACAACACCGCTCATCGGAATAGCAGACATAACCCGGGTATTGATATTGCTGCGTTCAAGTGCATCGCGCATCGCCAGTGCATTCATCACTGTTGCCAGCATACCCATATGGTCGCCGGTAACACGATCCAGACCTGCAGCATTGAGAGCCGCACCACGGAACAGGTTACCACCACCGATAACCATTCCCACCTGAACACCAATACCCACCAACTGACCTATCTCTAAAGCCATGCGATTCAACACATTAGAATCGATACCAAAGCTTTCTTCACCCATCAGGGCTTCACCGCTCAGTTTGAGCAGAATACGTTTATACTTGGACTGTTTTTCGGTGGATGGCATCCGTAAATCTCCGCAGAAATTGAGATCAGGAGAGTGTAGCAGGAAAGGGGGTGGTTGCGCATGTAAAAACATGCACAACCGGTAGGATTTTCAGAAAGTTAGCCGTTCAGCTGAGCAGCAACTTCTGCAGCGAAATCCACTTCTTCAACTTCGATACCTTCACCCACTTCTACGCGAGTGAAAGAAGTAACAGTTGCGCCAGCGTCTTTAGCCACCTGACCTACTTTCTGATCAGGGTTCTTAACGAATGCCTGCTCTACCAGGCTATTCTCAGCAAGGAACTTGTTGATACGACCAGTAACCATCTTCTCTGCAATCTCAGCAGGCTTACTAGCCATATCAGGCTGAGCCAGGATGATTTCTTTCTCTTTAGCAACAACTTCTTCTGGCATATCTTCTTTGTTAACCACCTGAGGGTTAACCGCTGTAACGTGCATTGCGATATCTTTCGCAGTTTCTTCGTTACCACCTTCCAGCTGAACAACTGCAGCGATTTTGTTGTTGCTATGAACGTAAGCACCAACCACACCACCTTCAACCAGGAATACACGGCGTACACCGATGTTCTCACCGATTTTCTGAACCAGCGCATCACGCTTCTCGTTCAGCTCACCCTCCATCAGTGCAGCAACATCTGTTGCTTTATCAGCAAAAGCCTTATCCAGTACAACGTTACAAAACGCCAGGAAACCTTCATCACGCGCAGCGAAGTCTGTTTCAGAGTTAACTTCAACCGCCACAGCGTAGCTGTTATCGTCAGCAACTTTAACAACTACAACACCTTCAGCTGCAGTACGGCCAGCTTTTTTAGCCGCCTTCATACCAGAAGCTTTACGCAGTTCTTCGATCGCTTTCTCGATGTCACCACCAGCTTCTTTCAGTGCTTTTTTACACTCCATCATGCCCAGACCAGTACGGTCGCGCAGATCTTTAACCATTGCAGCGGAAATGTTCGCCATATCAAATACCCCTATAAGATAGTCACGGGTTATTAATCAGAAATCCAAAAAAGGGGGCCAGGCCCCCTCATAAAGTCAAAGAGAATAATCTACTGTTCTGACAGTAAGATTACTCAGCAGCCGCCTGGCCTTCTTCAACTTCTACAAATTCGTTTTTGTCGCCAGCAGTCGCCTCTGCGCCTTCCAGGCAAGCATCAGCTACAGACTTAACGTAAATCTGAATTGCACGCAGAGCATCGTCGTTACCTGGGATAACAACGTCAACGCCGTCTGGGTTGCTGTTAGTATCAACAACACCGATAACAGGGATACCCAGCTTGTTTGCTTCGTTTACAGCGATACGCTCATGATCAACATCGATTACGAACAGAGCATCTGGCAGACCGCCCATCTCTTTGATACCACCGATAGAACGCTCAAGCTTTTCCATCTCACGCTGACGCATCAGAGCTTCTTTCTTAGTCAGCTTTTCAAACGTACCGTCTGAACTCTGAGTTTCCAGATCACGCAGACGACGGATAGACTGACGAATAGTCTTGTAGTTAGTCAGCATACCACCCAACCAACGGTGGTTTACGTACGGCATACCTGCACGAGCAGCTTCTTCTTTAACGATCTTGCTAGCAGCACGCTTAGTACCAACAAACAAAACTTTGTTTTTGTTTGCAGCCATGTTCTGGATGTTATCCAGCGCACCATTCAGTGCTGGCAGAGTGTGCTCAAGGTTGATGATATGAATCTTGTTACGAGCACCGAAAATGAATTTAGACATTTTCGGGTTCCAGTAACGAGTCTGGTGACCGAAGTGAACGCCTGCTTTCAGCAGGTCACGCATAGTAATTTTAGCCATTTTATTTCCTAAAATTGGGTTAGACCTCCACGTACCCCAATGTTCAACCCGAAGGCACCCTGAACACCGTGTCGATACGTGTGTGATATTTCGATTTAGCACCTAGCAAATCGAGCGCGGATTTATACCATAAGAGCAAAAAAATTAAAAGCTCAATTCCGAATGTTTCTCTTCAGATCACATGATTGATACAATTCCCCTCAAATTACAAACACCCATGCTTAATAAAGGGCATCACGACAGTTTATGAGTATCAAAATCAAGACCCCGGATGAAATCGAAAAAATGCGCGAAGCTGGCCGACTTGCGGCAGAAGTCCTCGGCATGATCGAGCCCCATGTTAAACCGGGTGTAACGACAAACGAGCTAAACCAGATTTGCCATGACTATATTGTTAATGAGCAGGATGCGATCCCTGCCCCTCTGAACTATCACGGCTTTCCTAAGTCCATCTGCACCTCTGTAAACCATGTAGTTTGCCACGGCATACCCAATGATAAAAAGCTAAAAGATGGCGATATTATCAATATCGATATTACTGTCATCAAAGATGGTTACCATGGCGATACCAGTAAGATGTTTTTCGTAGGCAAAGAGCTACCTCATGCCCGCCGCTTGGTTGATATCACTCAAGAGTGCATGTACAAGGGAATCCGTTTGGTAAAACCTGGCGTAAAACTGGGTGATATTGGTCATGCGATACAAACCTACGCTGAGCAGAATCATTACTCTGTCGTCCGTGAATATTGCGGGCACGGTATTGGAGCTGAATTCCATGAGGAGCCTCAGGTACTGCACTATGGTAAGCCAGATACAGGGGAAACTCTGGAAGAAGGCATGACCCTCACGATTGAGCCTATGATCAATGCAGGCAAACGTCAGGTTAAACTGTCTAAGAAAGATGGCTGGACTGTAGAAACAACTGACCGCCGCCTTTCCGCACAATGGGAACACACTATTCTCGTCACAGCGGATGGATACGAAATTTTAACGCTACGTCCGGACGACAGCATCTAAACTTCAGTTATTGTCAGTAAGAGCAACAAATCAGATGTCGACTACACTGCACGAGCTTCTCGCGGAAGAAGAAATCATTAATATTTCCAAGTTTCGCAAAAGTCTCGCGGAAGCTGCTTCCCCTGTACCTGTATATAAAGAAGCACTAGGCAAGATCAACCAATGCCTGGACGAACGATTCAGGAATGGCGAGGACATTCGCAAGCTAGTCTATGGTCGCGCATGGGAAATTGACCGCATACTGGACATCGCCTGGAATGAATATGACTGGCCTGCCGATAAGGTTGCTCTGGTTGCTGTAGGCGGCTATGGTCGTGGCGAACTTCATCCTCGTTCTGACATAGACTTGCTGATTTTGTTGGCTGATGATGTTGATCCCGAACAGCATCATGATGCTATCAGCGGTTTTCTGACCCTATTATGGGACATGAATCTTGATGTAGGCTCAAGCGTTCGGACAATGAAAGAATGCTTCAACGAAGCTCAAAGCGATGTCACTATTGCTACCAACCTGATCGAATCACGCACCCTATCAGGGAACGAAAACCTGCATACAGAAATGTATGATCGCGTCACTTCAGAGGGTGCCTGGACGGACAAAGAGTTTTTCCTGGCAAAATTGAAAGAACAGAAAAGCCGCCACGAGAAAACCAACAACACTGAATACAACCTTGAACCAAATCTCAAAAATTCCCCGGGCGGGCTCCGCGACCTTCAAACCATTGGCTGGGTAGCTAAACGTCATTTTGGTTCAACTTATATCCGCGATCTTGTTGAAGATGGTTTTTTGACCGAAAGTGAACTGGACATTCTGAATAAGGGCGAACTCTATCTATGGTCTGTCCGCTATGCCCTTCACCTAGTATGTAACCGCAAAGAAGATCGATTGCTTTTTGACCATCAGAGATCTCTAGCAGAACTATTTGGCTATAAGGATGAAGAAGGCAAACTCGCAGTAGAGCAATTCATGAGTAAGTACTATCGAATTGCTATAACCATGTCTGAATTTAATGACATGCTTCTACAACACTTCGATGAAGCAATCCTGCGGGCCGATGAAGAACAAGTAATCATCCCAATTAACAGCCGCTTCCAGATCCATAATGATTTTATCGAAGTCACTCATGATGAAATCTTCGAACACCACCCATTTGCCCTGATGGAACTGTTTGTAATTCTGGCACAAAACCAAAATATTAAGGGCGTACGCGCAACTACGATTCGATTGGTCAGAAACAACCGCCATAAAGTTGACGAAGAGTTCCGTAACGATATTAGAAACACCAGCCTGTTTATGGAGCTTATGCGCTCACCTGAAGGCATAACC
>JASBRM010000247.1 GCA_030149405.1 Neptuniibacter sp.
AACGGAAGTATTGCTTCTCTTCCAGTTCATCAATTCCCGGAATAAGCTCAACAAACCACTCTGGGACTTCCTCATCACTATTGTCATTTTTGCTATCAGAACCCGGCCCTTTACTCATGAGTTCATTTGGCTCTATCAGATCAATAGTGACATGCCGAGTGGAGTTGCTTAGAAGGTCTTTGATGAAGGCTTCATCACCCGACGCAACCGTAAGAAGCCGGTGATTAAAACTAACACTGGTTAATACTTCACGGTTGATATCTTTAGATGCTTGCTCAAGCATCATTGAGATTGTTATGGCCAGAGCCATAACAAACATGACAGTAACAATTAAATTTAGGCGCAGGACTGCATTCATTGACTTACCCAGAAAAATAGCAAGTGTAAAGTATGCAAAGAACTGGGACTTTGAGGTAATCCGCCTTAGGAGGGAAACAAACTACATCTTAGGTACTAAGAAGAACCCAGAAATAACTGAAAATGATCCCAAGAGTCAGGAAGATGGACCGAATTTTATAACACCCGTTTCGACAGCAAGATGAACCAGCTCAGCGGTTGAGGTAATACCCAACTTGCTTTTTAAGGTAGTTACATAGTTTGAGACAGTTTTAGGACTGATTGAAAGCTTATTAGCAATCAAGTTGTTGTTTTCTCCTCGAGCCAGCATTACGAAAACCTCAAATTCCCTTTGGGTGAGTTCTCGTAACCGATCATCAGACACTTCTTGAGAATTGAGAGCAAGGCTCATCACTAGTTCGTATTCAATGAAGATTTCGCCCTTAGCGACACGCTCTACTGCTTCCATCAATACGTCTGGAGATCCTGACTTAGTAATGTACCCTAGACCACCAGCATCCAGAGCCTGTTTCACAACCGGCGCTTCATCGTACATGCTAAAAAATAAAACCTTAGCATCTGCATCCTGCTGCAGAATACGAACCGCAGCTTCAATGCCGCTTATTCCTGGAAGGTTGATATCCATGATGACAATATCAGGCTTTACTTCGGAGTACTTTTCAACAGCTTCCTCTCCACTGGAAGCTTCACTGATCTCACAACCTTTAATCACTGCAGGTAGCAAACTCGCGTACCCCTGACGTACTACTGAATGATCATCAGTGATTAATATTTTCATTATTTCTCCAAACTACAGACAGGCCTATTCTGCCAGGGTATTAATATTAAAAACACAGTACTACATACTTACACTTAATGCCTCATAGAACTCTATATTTTCGTGAATTCGGCACAAAAAAAGGCCCTTATGAACTGTATTTTCAAAAAACTCTAAAAAAACCTCAAAATAGTCTTGAAGTTGTAGATCGATATACTATGGTATATAGCGTCTTAAGTACTACCATGGAAGACAGAATGCACACTAATAATAAAAACTATTTAGACACATCGAGCGTAAGAGAGCGAAAAATAACAAAAAGAGGAATTTCAGAGAGTGTTGAAGGTTTGTACGAGAAGCGATATCTGCATGTTTTGGATAGCGCAGTATCAGAAGCCGAAAAATTACTCAAAGATGCCAAACATCTTCTTCAAAACCAGGTTTAGATAAACCCAAATATTAAAAAAGCCCAACTTACTGATTGGGCTTTTTTGTATCTACAACCATCATGTTTAATTAATGTAAATGTAACAAAAACAAAGTTCGATACCCTCGCGAATGATCTCAGGTTAACAAATACTACTTCCGAACCATTTGTTTTCTACTTTATTCATATTCATAGTTCTTTCAAACCAGCCTATGCTGCCTTTTAAATACCGTATCTGGTTACAAGAAAAATGAACAAACAGATTAAAAAACTCAGTATTTCCTTGACTATCGGCCTGTCCTTAACGGCTCAAGCAAGTTACGGACTGGACATTAATATCAGTTACCTTAAACAGGAAGTAGATAGCGGCCCAGTGCTTTCAAATATTCTACCCAAACCTGATGACTCTGGTTTGATGGGCGCTACATTGGGAATTAAGGACAGTAACACCACTGGCAGGTTCCTTAAGCAAAAATACAACCTTACCACCACTGAAACAGATTCAGCAGAAGAGTTGATTGAATCTGCAAAACAGCAGTATTCAGACGGGATACGTTTTTTTGTAACCAATGCCCCTGCTAAAACAGTTAAACAACTCTCGCAACAACTTCCCGCTGACACCCTTATTTTCAACGCAGGCAGTGCTGATGATGAATTGCGCAGTAAAGCCTGTTTAGCAAACGTTTTACATACCCTGCCAAGCCGGGCGATGCTGAACGATGCTCTTGCACAGTGGTTGAAGGCTAAACGACTTGATTCTGCATTGGTCATTACCGGACCTACAGAAGATGACAAAGCATATTCAGCCGCTTTTAAGCGTGCAGCTAAACGCTTTGGTATAAAAGTAGTTGCAGAGAAAGAGTGGTCTTTTGATACGGACCTCCGCCGTACAGCTCAAAAAGAGATGCCACTGTTTACTCAAACTAAAGAGTACGATGTCGTATTCGTTGCCGATGAGCGTGGTGATTTCGGTGAATATGTACTATTCAACACCTGGTACCCAAGACCTGTTATTGGCACCCAGGGTTTAACACCAGTTGCCTGGCACAGGGTTGTCGAGCAATGGGGTGCAGCCCAATTACAAAGTCGCTTCGATAAACTCAGTGGTCGCTGGATGACCAATGAGGATTATGCAGCATGGGCTGCAGTAAGATCAGTTGCGGAAGCGGTTACGCGTACCAGTAAAGCCGATTACGAAACGGTTAACAGCTTTATCCGTTCAGACAGCTTTGAATTGGCCGGCTTTAAAGGCAGAAAACTGGATTATCGTCAGTGGAACGGTCAGTTGCGTCAACCCATTCCTCTGGTTCACCCCCGTTCTTTGGTTTCACAATCGCCACAGGATGGCTTCCTTCACCCAACAAATGAACTTGATACACTTGGTTTCGATAAACGTGAAGTTAAGTGCAACTAAATAAGCGGTTAGCTAAGGAAATAACAATGAAATTCCGTTCAGCCCTGAAACCTCTTGCAGCAGCACTGCTGCTAACTGCCCCTGCTGCCTTTGCAGAGATGGCTTACGTATCCAACGAAAAAGATGACACGATCTCCATTATCGATCTGGATACACTGGAAGTAACCCAAACAATTGAAGTAGGCGAACGCCCCCGCGGTATCCTGTTCTCAAAAGATTACTCAAAGCTGTATATCTGTGCATCCGACTCTGACACAGTTCAGGTAATGGATCTGGCCACTCATCAGATTATTAAAGAGCTGCCATCCGGTGAGGACCCTGAACAGTTTGCACTGCACCCCAATAATCGCCATCTTTACATCTCTAACGAAGATGACGCCATAGTCACCATAGTCGATACAGAATCTAGTGAAGTTCTTGCTCAGATAGACGTGGGTATTGAGCCTGAAGGTATGGCAGTGAGCCCTGATGGCAAAGTTGCGGTTAACACCAGTGAAACAACCAATATGGTTCACTGGATTGATACCACAACTTATGAACTGTTCGATAACACGCTTGTAGATCAACGCCCTCGACATGCCGAGTTCAGCAAAGACAGTAAAATCCTCTGGGCCAGCTCTGAGATTGGTGGCACTGTCTCTGTTATTGACGTAGAGACGCGAAAGATCTTCCAAAAAATCAACTTTGAAATTAAAGGTGTTCACCCGGATAAAGTACAGCCTGTCGGCGTTAAGCTGTCCGACGATGGTAAATACGCCTTTGTTGCTTTAGGTCCTGCAAACCATGTCGCCGTTGTCGATGCTAAAACCTATGAGGTCATAGAGTATATTCTTGTAGGCCGCCGCGTCTGGCATATGGACTTTAATGAAGACCAGAGCTTATTACTGACAACTAACGGCATCAGCGGTGACGTATCAGTTATCGACATTAACAAAATGAAAGCAATCAAGAGTATTAAGGTAGGCCGTTACCCTTGGGGGGTAATTGTTAAACCTTAAGAACTTGGTTATTTTAACTGCTAGTAGTATCTCAGGCCCGCTATATGCGGGCCTTCTCTGATAAGGATAATTATGACCATCTCAGTCAATAACATTCATTTCAGCTACGGACCTCGCAAAGCACTGAATGATGTTAGTTTTAAACTGCAAACAGGTGGCTTTCACGCATTACTGGGACCAAACGGAGCCGGCAAATCGACTTTGTTTGCCCTTCTCACCCGTCTGTATCAGTTACAGGAAGGTGAAATCACCATAGATGGTCAAAGCATAAAAACCAAGCCCGCTGAGCTTATGCAGCGCTTAGGTGTGGTGTTTCAACAAAGCACGTTGGATCTGGATCTAACCGTTAAGCAGAATCTGCTCTATCATGCTTCGTTGCATGGAATTTCAAGTAAAGCCGCAGCACCGCGTATAGAAGCAGAGCTCTCCAGAATGGATATGGCCGAACGGGTTAATGAAAAAGTCCGTGGTTTAAATGGTGGGCACCGCCGCCGAGTTGAAATAGCCCGTGCTCTGCTACATAAACCCGATATTTTGTTATTAGATGAACCTACTGTGGGACTTGACCCACAGACTCGACGTTCATTAAACCAACATGTCCGCCAGCTTTGTGAAGATGATAATCTCACCGTTTTATGGGCAACTCACCTTATGGAAGAGATTATCCCAGAAGATCCTGTAATACTGCTTCATAAGGGCAAGATTAAAGTTGATAGTAGCGCTCAGGCACTTTTGGAGATGGCCGCAACAGATAACCTCACTGAAGCATTTCACCTACTCACTGAATCTGAAAAACAGGAGGGTAAGTGATGAACTTAGCAGCCGGCTGGCACTGTTTTAAAGGCATTCTTTCGCGAGAATTTCTTCGCTTTGTACAACAACGTTCGCGCTTTTTGAGCGCACTTATCCGCCCTCTCCTTTGGCTGATAGTGTTTGCTGCAGGCTTCAGGGCTGCGTTGGGTATATCGATTATTGATCCCTATGACACCTATATCACCTACGAAACTTATATAGCTCCTGGTTTATGTTGCATGATCCTGCTTTTCAACGGCATGCAGAGCAGTTTATCGATGGTCTATGATCGTGAAATGGGCAGTATGAGAGTGTTGCTCATGAGCCCGTTACCAAGACCTTATCTCTTGATGTGTAAGATGGTGGCAACCGCCCTTATATCTTTAACACAGGTATATGCGTTTCTTGCTATTGCACTGCTTGTAGATGTAGACCCGCCACTATTTGGTTACCTGAATGTATTGCCTGCACTGTTGGTTGTCGCTCTGTTACTGAGTTCCCTAGGCCTGTTTCTTTCGACCCAGATCAAGCAGCTTGAAAACTTTGCCGGGGTAATGAACTTCGTTATATTCCCTATGTTCTTCCTTTCCTCTGCACTCTACCCGCTTTGGAAGATGCAGGAAGCAAGTGAGTGGTTGTACTGGATCTGTATGTTTAACCCATTCACTCATGCTGTTGAGCTGGTAAGGTATGCGCTGTATCTGCAACTGAATGAGAAAGCTTTGCTGATCACAATTGCAACCACCGCATTCTTTACGATTATGGCGGTCATTGGTTTCAACCCACAAAAATCGGCAAAAAAATAAAACAAAAAGGGCTCCATCAGGAGCCCTCATTCTGCAAACGTTTCAACCACCTTAAACTCATCACCCCCAGCACTGGTCCTGGCGCAAACATCAGCATTATCCACTCAACGGGCATTCCACTCAAAAGCATTGAACTAATCTGAATGGCAATAATGGTAATTGTAAAACCAATGGCATTAATCATAGTCAAAGCAGCACCTACAACCTCTTTAGGCGCCGTCTGAGCTGATAATGCGGAGAACTGTGGCGAGTCCGCCACAACTGAAAAGCCCCAGACAGACCAGAACAACAGCATTAATCCAAAAGAGAACTCGATGGCTAAGGGCGATAATAAGCAACAAATGCCTGAGATAATCAGCATTACCTGAGCGACCAACCTGCTCCCAATTTTTGCTGACCAATAACCTCCAACAATACAGCCCAATCCTCCGATCGCGATGATATAAAAAGACCAGAAAGATACATTGAGTTCAACGCCCTGAGAACGACTCCAGGCCGATAACCAATAAGGCACTAATGCCCACACTGCATACAGTTCCCACATATGCCCAAAATAACCACCCGCGGAAGCTCGTAAAGGTTTATGGCGCAGTGCAACCAGTAAGTCTCTAAATTTAAGCGCCTTACCTTTGTGCAAAGCTGGTCCATCAGGTACCAATAGCAGTATCAGCAATCCACCGATAAAAGCCGCGATACTGACCGCATAAATCACGGGTTGCCAGGTTTGAAACGAAAGTGAAGAGAAAAAATGAGCAGAAGAGGTACCAATCGCCAGGGCACCAACCAGAAAGCCTAAGGCTCTCCCTAAGCCTTCAGGGTACCAACCCGTGGCGATTTTCATGCCTACCGGATAAACACCCGCCAACATAACGCCACCCAGAAACCTTAATATCAATACCTCATCAATATTCTCAGCCCAGATAGCCACCAACAAATTAAACAGTGCACTTCCGGTAGCGCAGATAAAAAAAAGAATTCTTGGTGAAATTCGGTCTGCGAGTGCAAGCAGGGCAAAAATCAGTGCACCAATAATAAAGCCCAGCTGCACTGAGTTTGTAAGTGAGCCTACGGCTGAATCAGCCAGCCCCCAATCCTGTTGCAGGATTGGCAAAATTGCATTGCCCGCAAACCAGGTTGAAGTACCCAGGAATTGAGCGATGACGATAGCCGGCAAAATATAGAGAGGTCGTTGAGTCATCACAGGATCTTACAACCAAAACTGGCCGGTTCTCAATCAAAGTCCCAACTGATTACGAAGCTCCTGCTCCAGCTTATCCTTTGAGAGGGTCTCTGCATCCGCTGTAAACACAATTTCTGATGGGGACTTCCCAAGTACAGCGATCTTATCACCAATTTCTAATGCCTCATCAAGGTCATGAGTGACATAGATCAGGCATTTTTGCGCATCATCGCAGATTAACTTCCGTATGAGTTGGCGCATCTGTTGAGCCGTTGGTGAATCCAAAGACACCAAGGGTTCATCCATCAAAACAAGATCGGGATTTAATAATAAACAACGCGCTAAAGAAGCCCGTCGGGCCATACCGAGAGAAATTCGGGTCGGATAATAATCCGCATACTCAATGAGGTTCACGGCACCCAGCATCGTGAGAACCTTAGCCTCATCTGATTCGACCAGCATAAGATTCTGTTTTAATGTTCGCCATGGCAATAAGCGTGGCTGCTGAAACAAGTACCCCACTTCAGGCACATTCCCCTTCCATGTTACCGAACCTTTAGCACCGTTAAGATCAGAAAGCGCATTAAGTAAGGTTGTTTTACCACAACCTGAAGGCCCAACAATACAGAGCGAAGTACCCACTTCCAAACTAAGGTTGATAGAGGATAAAACCTGCTTATTATCAAAGCTGCGGCCATCGATACTGAATTCAATCACGCTGATCACCTCTCTGCCAGCGCGTTGCGTATTTTTCCAGGGGCTGTAAACCAAACCATTCAATCATTTGCACAACTGCAATAAACGCAAAGCTGTAAGCCAAAATAGTTGCAACATCAAACACCTGAAAAGCCAGATGAAGTTGAAAACCAACACCATCGGAACGTCCCAACAGCTCTACAACGAGTACTATTTTCCAGATCAGAGCCAAGCCACTGCGGGTAGCTACCATGACATAGGGGAATAACTGCGGCCACCAGAGGTCAAAAAATTTCTGCTTGAAACTGAATTTATAGGCTTTGGCCATCTCCTCCAGCTCCGGATCATACATCCTAGCTCCTTCCCGAAGAGTGACCGCTACGTTTGGCATTTTATTGATGATGACAGCAGCAACCGCTGCAGCCTCAACTAGGCCAAACCAGATATACAGAAGAATAATGACAACAAGCGCCGGTATATTGAGGAGCATTATCAGAAAGGGATCGAGAATGCGGTTAACCACTTTGATTCGGCCCATCAATACGCCCATCAAACCACCAAGCAACATTGCACATGTAAAACTGATAGCCACACGTTGCAGGGTAACCAGCAGATTTTCCAATAAGCGCCCCTGATTCCATTCTGTATACATGGAATCAGCAACCTCTTGCGGGCCTGGTAAAAGGGAGCTGTTAACGACACTTGCTGCCACAAACCAGATAACTAAAAGTACCAGGAGCGCAACAAGCTGGTCTCTTAACTTACCTAAGATCATTCACCTGTCCTGAATAAAACAGGATCAAGCACATTGCCTGATGGATGAGCACTGAGCTGGTCGATTAAACTGAAAAACTTAACCGCATCTCCGATCTGCTCGCTGTTCACTGGTTTAGGTGTACCATTCCTATAGCCATTAATTAACGCCTGATATATCTCTTCATTTTCAGCTTTCATTAAAGGCTTTAACTCACTCCAGGCAACATCGTTTTGTGCGAGATCCGCTTTAGTTGTGGATACTGCCTTAGAGAAAGCACTAATGAGTTCAGGATTACTCTCAGAAACAGCTGCTTTGAAAATATAACCCAGCATTGGCACCTGACTATTCATTCCCATACCAGACATAATCTGTTCCAGGCTGACCCAACGACTGTATCCTTCTGATTCGAGTCTGGCGCCGTAGTGCCAGAATGTAACCAACACATCAATCTGACCCCTCTTCAGCGCTTGTGAAAGCAGAGGCGGCGCACCGAACTGGACTTTGGCTTCTTTTTGCAGATCCAATCCCTCTTCTCTGGCAGCTGTTTGTAATAAAACCCAGCCTTTATTAAGAGGTCCACCCGCAACGCCTATATTTTTACCCTTAAGTGATGAGAAACCATCAAGCTTCTGGTCAGGTGCAACAATGACAGAGCCAATCTGAGAAGAAAAAGGAATAAAACGCAACTGATCACCATCTGCATTTCGCTTACCTGCCCAAAGCCAGTCAGAGACAATCATGTCTGTACTATCACTGGTTAGAGCCAACCTCGCTGCAGACAGGCTCGCTACTTTTTGAATTTTAAGATCAAAACCAAATTGATTGTCATAGCTTTGATTTTTGAGATGCTGCAATTCCCAATTCACAGTTCCGGATTGTAAAACGGCTACTCGCAACTGCGGCACACTATCTGCGAAAGAGTTAACACTCAGCAGCAGGCACAGGTAACCAGTTAATTTTCTTAGGGATATGAACATTACGATGCAGCCATTCTACATATATTTATTTAAGATAGCCCAACATACAGCGCAGCGGCTGTGAGCCAAAATTGTACTTTCGTACCTGTTTTTTTGCTCGTTCGTAGAATTTAGACCCCCACTTTAGCAGTGTTGTAATAGTACTAAATAAAGTAGCCGAGGCAGATCGCTATCCAACTTGCTATTACTTATCGCTGCGCACTGGTCATTCTGCTTATGGGATTGATCTTTAGCAGCAGCGCAGAAGAAAATTCTCCAGAGCACTGGTTAGAAGCCTACCAGGAAGATATGGAGCTGTTTTCTTTTGAAGGCTACCGAATTCAGCGATACCGCAGTCCTACTCCTCCACACAGTCAATTTGCCCAAACACTGGATACACAAGGAGTAATAACATTGAGGGAGAGCAACCCTGATGTGGTATTACTAGACGTACAACCTATAGCCTGGTCTGGAAAGTTTATTCAAAAAAAAGGCCGGGAACGAAAAAACATAGAGGGTAGCATCTGGTTACCCAATGTAGGTCTCGGAGAGTTGGAAGAGAGTTGGTCTGAATATTTCCAGAAACATCTTGAACAACTAACAGGTAACAACAGTAGACACCCTATCGTGCTTTATTGCACCGCTGATTGCTGGATGTCCTGGAATGCGATCAAACGTGCACACGAATGGGGCTATACAGAATTATACTGGTTACGAAATGGAACGGATGGTTGGCTGGAAGCAGGATTTGAGGTTGTAACAGCAAAGCCAGAACCCTTTCCATACAAAGAAGATAAAAAATAAGACTGACCGCTGTGCTATACAGCAAAACAGTATTATATTTCTAGAATAGAACTTAAACGCAGATGTATCGCGTTGAATAATAAATATAATTTGGAGAAGCACCGTGTAC
>JASBRM010000248.1 GCA_030149405.1 Neptuniibacter sp.
GATGCGCAGGTGCAACCTCACGAATATGTTTAATGGTTCGACCCAGCCGATCCTTAAGTACCAGTTGCTTACCGGATTCCGCCTTGAGCCAGTCTTCATATGCCAGCTCAAGACCTTCCTGCCCCTGACCATCGAGGTTGGTAAATCCAACTAAGTGAGTGGTTACTTCTGCTGCCGGATAATAACGCTTGTACTCACGATCAACATGAATACCTCCGATCTGCAGAGACCTGACCTGCTCAGCAACCTCCGGAGTTACCTGACGTTGCAGATAGATGAAACGTTTACTTCTTTTCTTACTTAGTTTAGAAACCAGCTTTTTCTTGTTGGTTTTCAACAAAACGGCCAGTTTTGCAAGTCCATCATCCTGCATATCTGTCATAGCAGGATCGGCCCAGATAGTTGCTACTGGAGCACTTACAGCCAGAGGCTCACCATTACGATCAGTGATAATTCCTCTATGGGCAGGCACTTGAGTCGTTCTCAAGCTTCGGGCATCACCCTGAGTTTGGAGAAAAGTCTGCTCTTCTACATACAGAGAAAGCATACGAAGCATGATGCCCAGAGCGACAGCAAAAAGAAGGCCTAGCACCAACCAAAGGCGCCAACCTCTTCCTGCATCTGCTATGAACTTATCATCACTCATTGATAACAATCTCTATCTGTTCAATATCTGGAACTTTCATTCCAATTTGCTTTATTGACTGCTGCTCTACACGGTTGTTTGCGGCCCATGCACTCTGCTCAAGCAGTAGTTGCCCCCATTCAACCTGCAGTTCATCTCGCTGTTTAACCATCTCCTGGTACTGGTTAAACAACTGTCGGTATTCAAAAGAGCTCATCACAACGGCCAGACAGGAAACGACCACAGCCAATACCAACAAAAATATTGCCAAAAAAGGCCTTAGTAATTCTTCCGCTCCAGTAAATGCCGTTTTATCGGCCTCTTCACTCTCTGCAGCCAGCTTTGGAAACTTCAGACGGATTGCTCCGAAGGAAATCATCAGGCTACCTTTTCAGCCACTCGCATCACTGCACTACGAGCTCTTACATTTTGTTCAGTTTCAGCACCACTGGCCTTCACTGCCTTACCAACGTTCTTCATCCGGATTTTCAGCATGTCATTGGTAAAGGGGATACCTGGAGGCAGGTGTTCATCACCTTTAACGTGCTGTCGGATAAAGCGTTTAACAATTCGATCTTCCAGAGAGTGGAAACTGATCACCACTAGGCGACCTCCCACCTTTAGCATTTCTAATGCCTGGTCGAGACAGTTTTCCAGATCTTCAAGCTCACGGTTAATAAAGATTCGGATCCCCTGAAATGCTCGTGTTGCCGGATTCTTTCCTTTTTCCCAAGCGGGATTAGCCTCAGCGATGATTTTGGAGAGCTGACCTGTTGTGGTGATAGGCTGTTCAGCTCGATATTCAACAATGGCCCTAGCCATTCTCCGAGAGAACTTTTCTTCACCATAGGTGTAAATCACATCGGCAATTTCTTTCTCTTCAGCTCTGGCAATCCAGTCTGCAGCGCTCTCCCCTTGCGTCGTATCCATCCGCATATCTAAAGGGCCGTCATTCAAAAAACTAAACCCTCGAGAGGCGTCATCCAACTGAGGGGAAGAGACACCCAAATCCAAAAGAACTCCATCTACTTTTCCTTGCAAATCACGCTCAGTAACAAACTGCTGAAGCTGTGCAAAACTACCATGCGCAATGGAGAAACGATCCTCATCTTTGAAACGCTCATGGGCACACTTAATCGCTTCGGGGTCTTTATCAATTGCAAGTATTTGCCCGTCATTGGCAAGCTGATCAAGCACCAAAGCGGTATGACCACCTCGACCGAACGTGCCGTCCACATAAAAACCGGATCTATCCTGAACAAGCGCCTCAACTGCTTCGTTCAACAATACGGTAATATGTTTAAATTCCTGGCTCACTAAGGCACCCTCTAGTTAAAGCGATAGGTTCTGCAGCTCTTCCGGCATCTCAGTGCCGGAGTTAACTTCCTGCAGATATTCTTCACGGGTTTCAAGCCATCTGGATTCACTCCAGATCTCAAATTTCTGACCCTGACCTAATAACACAATCTTTTTATCCAACTCGGCATACTCACGAAGCGGCCCTGGTAATAACAGCCTGCCATTACCATCCATATCAATATCTGTCGCATGTCCGATTAATAAACGCTGGATACGACGAGCGGCCGGGTTAAAGCTAGGCAGAGATTCAATTTTTTCCTGAATCACTTCCCACTCTTCTAACGGGTAAAGAAGTAAGCAGCGTTCTTCAGTGTCAATGGTTGCCACAAGCTGGCCACTGCAACACGTCGTGATCTGCTCACGATAGCGTGCCGGGATCGCCATGCGCCCCTTAGCATCCAGATTGATTTGATTGACACCCCTAAACATTTTTCCCTTTCACACCACTTAATTTACAAATTTACCCACTTTTACCCACTTTTACCCACTACAGCACACTATAGGAATTAACCACAACTAAAGCAAGGCTTGGACAACCGGAATAAAGGACAGAAAAAGAGTTTTTCCCGGCTATATGAACCGGATAAATAAAGAAAACAGAAGCGAATAAGATAAGAACTTTCTAAATCAACAGATTAGCTCTACAAATGACTGATCAAACAGAAAGCATTTGCAACTGAACGTGAAAAACGCTCAAAGGGGAATGCCTATATTGAGGAGTTTGCCGGTAAGCCGGGTTCTGTCGTGGACAGTCATTCATCTGGGATGCATGTCACCATACACCTCAAGCAACCTACCCGGTTCCAGCGCGGGTCACGCC
Source organism: Neptuniibacter sp. (assembly GCA_030149405.1). Lineage (GTDB taxonomy): Bacteria > Pseudomonadota > Gammaproteobacteria > Pseudomonadales > Balneatricaceae > Neptuniibacter. Next base: position 2,805 of record JASBRM010000248.1, read on the forward strand.
TATAGGAACCCTATTTGGTCTTGCTCCGAGTGGGGTTTACCATGCCGTGAAGTGTTACCACTCACGCGGTGCGCTCTTACCGCACCATTTCAACCTTACCGGCCCCTCTTCTCAATGAGAAAAAGCGCTTAGGCGGTATATTTTCTGCTGCACTTTCCGTCGACTCGCGCCGCCCAGACGTTATCTGGCACTCTACCCTTTGGAGCCCGGACTTTCCTCCATCTCAAAGAGACAGCGACTGCCTGGCAAACTCCTCGGCGCGCATAGTACCAAAAGCAGAATCAGTTAGCGATCCAGAGCTGCTTGATAGAGCACTTTTTTCTTTAAACCGGTTATTTTGGCCGCAAGTGCTGCAGCCTGACTGACCGGAAGCTCTGCCAAAAGTATATCCAGAACCTCCAAC
>JASBRM010000269.1 GCA_030149405.1 Neptuniibacter sp.
TTTGAGATATTAGATATGCAGTTATCAATGCTTACTGAAAGGCTAGGGGTTTTGGGAGCTATCGTCTCGGCGATGGGGTGTGCATCGTGCTTCCCTGTATTGGGGGCTTTAGGTTCTGCATTAGGAATGGGGGTTCTAGCACAATTTGAAGGTGTTTTCATTAATACCCTGCTTCCGTTATTTGCGGTTATCGCTCTTATCGCTGGATTATTCTCATGGTGGTCACATAAACGACATCTGAGAGGAATTTTGGCTATTTTAGGGCCTGTTATGGTGCTTGCTACTCTGTATCTGTTTTGGACAGATGCTTGGAGTACTTACATGTTTTATATCGCCCTTACGCTCATGCTTTGTGTGTCCTTATGGGATTTAATTTCACCACCACGCCAAGTTTGCCAAACCATTCGAGAGCATAAGGGGTTGTAATGAATAACAAGATTATTTTGGAATCGACAATTACCTGTCCTGAATGCGGGCATGCAAAAATGGAATCAATGCCAACTGATGCGTGTCAATGGTTTTACAAATGTGAGGGGTGCGGGATCTTACTAAAACCACGTTCTGGTGATTGCTGTGTCTACTGCTCCTATGGCACAGTTCCTTGCCCCCCAATACAGGAAAGAACAAGCTGTTGTTAATCCAGTAATGCTTCTCAGTCCAATACCGCATAAGTTATCAACTTACTTCCGACTTAGAGTGCGGTCTAGGAGTGCTATCATCCTCATATCGTTTATCCAATGGGTCAATTAGCTATGTCGAGTTGTTGCGGTAATGCACAGAAAACAAGAACACAAGGGAATAGGCATGCATGCCCAGTAAACGGGAAAGAATATGTAGAGGTACGTGTTTCGACAATCATTCACCATATTGTTGAACCTTGGAACTGGGATGATGATGGGGAAGCTTTTTATTTTTGCGATGATCCTGAATGCAGGGTTGTCTATTTCTCGGCATCAAACAAAGTTATAACTCAAGATCAATTGCGAACCCCGATAGGCCAGAAAAATAGTTCCGAGATGGCTACTTTGTGCTATTGCTTTGGCGTTTCTCGTGGAGACTATATAAAAGATCAGAGGGTCAAAGCTTATGTCTTAGATCAAACAACAAAACAGACTTGTGCTTGTGATGCAAGAAACCCATCAGGCCGTTGTTGTCTGAAAGATTTTCCTTCATGAAAGGCGTGCAACCCAGTGAAGTTAATGTCCGCTTTGTATATGGACTCCTCCTGTTGAGCAAGGAAACTCAGTTTCGGATATAAGACGCGTACGTATATTCGGCTTTTTGGTGGAGACGCTATCTCCCAGCCCACTATGTATGCGCACCCTGATCCCTCTACGTGTCGTTGACCTCATGGGCCACAAAGCGGAACAGGTTTAATCAGGGCGGATATCTCTATCTGATCCTGGCTTGCTTGCTGAACTCTTACAATTTTGTTTGTTTTGCTGCCTGAATTTCAGGCAGCTAATGCTCTGGTAACTTTAGCTCTATCGTATTCATCTCCTGTTGTAAGCAGTGCCCAAACAGTACGGACGTTTTTGTTCGCTAAGGCGACCGCTGCTTTCCCGTAGCCTGCCCGCTGAATGAGTGCCCAGAGCCATTTCTGCTTTTGGGTTTGAGGCTCTTTCAAGCGGTGAACATAAGCTCTTGCCCCCTGTATCAGAACAGATCGCAAACGGTGATTAGCAATATGCCGACTGATGCCTATCAGGTTGGTCTTACCGCCACTACTGTATTGTTTGGGCGTCAGGCCAATATACGCCGAGAACTCACGACCATTCTTAAATGCCTTGCCCGTGCCCAATGTGGCAAATAACAGCACAGCACTGATAGGGCCGACACCTTCAATCTCCAGCAAACGGGAACAGGCCTCATTCTGTTTAACCAGCTGTTTGATTTGCTCATTCAGATAATCGATATCTTCTTTGAGTTGGAGGTAGCGCTGATACATACGGTGCAAGGTAGGGCGAAACATATGTGGAATACCGTTTTCAGCATCTTCTAAAATCAGAGGGATATGATGCTGTAACGCCGCCCAGCCTTTGGGAATCACCTGGCCAAATTCCATCAGCAGACCGCGAATATGATTAGAGAGTGCCGTTCTGTTTTGTACCAGCAGTTCTCGGGATCGTTGCACGGATTGAAGGCCCTGTTGTTCAATACTCTTTAATGGAGCTTCTTTGATGTTGGGCCGCTTTGCTGCTTCGGCGACGGCTAGGGCATCATTTTTGTCAGTCTTATGCCCTTGTCGAAAAGGAGCAACTGCAATCGCTGGAATGATCCTGACCTGGTGACCATGCTCTTGGGCATACCGTGCCCAATGGTGGGCGCTCGAGCAGGCTTCAAAAGCGAATAAAGCTGGCTTCTGTTTAATCAGAAACTCAGCAAATTTGGTTCGAGAAAGTTCTTTGTTCTGCAGCTCTTTTCCTGAAGGTGAAACAACGGCAACCTGAATCACTGTCTTTGCCAGATCTACACCGATAGTATTTACTGTAGCCATGTGTGGATTCCTCTTTTAGCGTTTTGGTCGACACTAAGCCTAGCGTCTCGCTGGGAGGGAGGAGTCCATACATTGTGTCGTTAGCGGACATGTACTGTCAGATCAGATCCAGAGTTTTACTGATTATCCATTCTAATCGTTACCATAATAATTGATCAGCGTAACCCAAACATATTTGGCATGCTTGGCTACGTTTGATGTTATTTTTCGTGGCAGACAGGGAGCTCATCGTGATCTCTGCTCCTCCCTTATTATCAGAGCTGAGATTGCCCCAAATTGAGAGATTCCATTGCGCGTACCTGTATTTCTATCTCATTTCGTAGGTAGTTGTGTAGTTTTTGAGGGGCATCTGGTCTTAACTTCAAATAATTCTCTGGAGTTTTATACACTGCGCTGAGAAGTGCTAAGCGGCTATATACACTACTACAGTGAATCTTACTTACGTCGAATGGTGTGGAATCATTTGAGTATGGAATGTTGTTGAGCCAAAGGCAGCTTTGAAAAATATGTTCAAAATCTTCATTAGTTAAACGAAGAGTAACAGCACCATCAGGGAAGGACGATATTGTATTACCAAGGACACTCAGAATAGTGGCTGTTAGGCTCTGTAGCTCAGAATCAAAATCGATCCATGGGAGATTTCCATCATAGGCAGCTTTCACCCAAAGAGGGATGTAACGCTCAAATTCAAATGTTGGTTCTTTGCAATAGGATGACAGATCGATTTGGTCTGAGAACTTTTCAGTAGGTAAGACCAGATTTCCATATGTTTCGAGCTCGCTATTATCTCGCACTATGCCGGTTGGTATATGATGTATAGGGCAGGTATTTACAAAGGACAAGTTAATGCTTCTATGCGGATACCCATAACCAATTGTGTTAATCTCGTTTTCTAGGCATTGTGGGCAATAATGATTACCCCTTACATAACGACGGTATGATAACTGCCTCATTAACCATCCGATCCCAAAACCGTCGAAATAACGTTGCCACATCGCATATTCTTTCCGTGAAGAGAATGGCAACATAAATGCAAAGGAACTAAATTGTGAAAATAGTTCTTTAAAAGTTGAAAAGCTCTGCCCTAAAGGAGAATGCAACATATTCTCAAAATAGTAGAAGTAATCGCCAGAGAGCTTAGGATTCCCCTGAAAAATCTCTTCCGTTGCCAGATCCCATTTGTTGCGAGCGTTAAAAAGATGACTTGCAGCGATGTAGCTTTCTAGCGTTTGGTCGGGTTGTATTGCCGGTATTAAATTGATCATTTGAGTTGGAACTGAATGCAGATTATAAGAGGTATATTTCAGCAGAAAACAACGGGTAATACATACTTTTTCTCTTCACAAGAAGCCGTACTTTAAGAGGCGTTATCTATGAAGATAGGGCTTCCAGAGGCTAGGCAGATTGTCTTGAAGCCAGTCTTTATCGTGGCGGTATAACCATTGATAGCCGTTGCCAGGCTTTTTTCGCAGAGCCTTTACAGGTAGACCAGGATTATCTGCCACAGTTTTAAGGAATTTTTTACGGTACTCTTTACGTTGTATTTCAAAGCGCGCGGTTTTCCATTTATCCAACAAAGTCGCGTCTGCGGCCAATAATCGATTTAGAGATACAAGTGATATTCCTGTCGAACTGACTATATCCTTCTTCATAAGACCTTTGAGCACTTTGGCCTTCACCTTTTTTAATAGATCAGGTTTTAACGTTTTCGCCCTTGATTTGAAGTCTATGTCATTTGCCCGAGCCCATTGAGTACCAGTCGTTGTGCAAATTCCCACTTCTCGAGATGCATCTGATATTGTCAGATTTTTTTCTTTAATAAGCTGAATGAATTGCTCAAGTATAGGGCTAACGTCAGGTGAAATAGACTCTATTTTTGGCTCAGTTTTTGGTACATGTGAGAGCTGTAAATGTGTGTATTTTTCCACAAACACTGACCAAGACTCGAAGAGCAAGTCAATAATAAGCAAGTGCTTGAAGGGGTGTGCAGGTTTAGAGTGTTCTCTTGTGATGGCTGTTACGAATCCCCCCGTGGAGGCATCTAAGGATAAAAATAGGCGATCAAACGGAGAGATGTTTCGTAGAGAGTTAAACCTCTCATTAACCAGAGTGTGGAGTTTCGTAACCCTCAAATTCCCTCCATTAGTTAATAAGTTGGCTTTATCCAGTTCAAGTCTATAAATTCTTGATAAAGTGTCAGTAAGATAAGAGCCTGGTTTTGACTGTGCAGCAGCCGATGAATGATCGGCTAATCTCTTAAGAATTTGTATTTGTTCTTTCGTATATTCGATTGTATCCATAGGGAAATCAGGGTCGCCGGGAGTTAACCATCGACGAAGGTGGACCGGAGTACTTTGAGGTTTCACGACTTGTAGAGGCTGCATATGCTTATTGCAGATAAATGATGATGGGTACTGATGTGATATCCTCCAATAAGCCCCCCCTTTCTCTTTAATATCTTCTTTCATGCAGGCATCACAAAATTTCAGCGGATGACTACCGCCGATTCGGCTTGCAGGTATTCCCAGTTTGTATTTAAGTTGAGGGTAACTACCTACGCACACACGATTAAGAATGTCTTCTGATAAGCTACTGCTTGTGAACGAGAGATAATATCCAAGTAGGGATCGATTAAGTGCGATTTCTCTTGTGGTCCCAAGGGCGTTTTGTGTTGTTTGATTGAGGTGCTTAAGGTGGGCAGGAAAATCATGTAATAAAGCAGCGGACGAATGTCCAAAAAGTTGTTTGCTTGTTAACCGGACATCAGAGTTTGTATTCCATAGATGAACACGACTTGCCCAACTGTAAAGAGTCTCGTCAGCATATGGTGCTGGGATATTTGGTAGAACGAACGGAAGCTCATCAGGCCTCATATTTTTAGCCCGTATTAGTTTTCTCAATGTTTATCATCTTCGCTTTACCAAAGGCGCAATTTGAAACTCTAATAAAGCTAGATTTACAGAGCGTTTATCCAATCTAAATGCGGTGCCACCGTCAAACCTGCTAGTTAGTAGCATAGCAATAATTGGAGGCATATTTGATGATGTTTAAGGCTTAGTAATTGCGATTATCAAACGATGCGGTACCATTTTACGACTTAATTGTATAAATGCTGATAACTGTTTAAGTGAATGAGCTTAATTCTACGACTTTTTCATTTCGGTATAAGGAAACCCGGGCTTGTTAAGCCCAGTTTATTCAGTACGTTAAAGTACGACTTTTTTGTAACGGAATAAAAAAAGGCTGCCAACCGGCAGCCTTTTTTATTTGGATCACAAATTAGCTGTAATCAGCTGGACTGTATCCACCTTCAATACCTTTAGAGGCCAATGCTACGGCATCGTGGGCATGCAGGCTCTCGAAGTGTTCTACCTTCAGCCAGAAGTCTGTGTATTGTTCTTGTGACTGCAGTGCCTGTTTAACGCGGCGGGCAGCATCTTCACAGAACATCAGGTTATGACCATTCAGGCGAGCAAATTCTTGTTCGTCAGCACGTTTAACCGCAGTCTGAACAGGAGTCTTAAGTGCATTTTCTACCAGATCAATCAGATCGGTCAGCGGGAATGCACCCATATTTTTATCCAGCTTCACCCAAGCAGTGGCCTGACTACGCTGACTGTGAGGTGTTGCAAAAGAGCCTTTCTCTGATTTAAGCCAGTTTTCTACGGCTTCAACACTCAGGCCTTCTTTGCCAGCAAAGTCGTCAGTAAATGCTTGGGCAAGGAGCTGACGTGATAGTGCTGCTGAGCATGGGCAGGTTGAAGAATACGGAACGCGAGTTGCCAGTTCTAGAATAACATCACCATCTTTCAGTGTTGCGCGTAGAGTTGTGGAATAGCTTTTCCAGCCACTGTTATCACTTTTCAGGGCATCACGTTTGATCAGGAAATCAAAGTCAAAATTCAGGAAAACCTGAGTCGAGATGTCATGATGGCTATCCAGCAAGTGGGATAGGAAATCAGTCAGAGCAGGAACATTCAGCGTCTGGTTTTCAAAGAAATTGCTTAATGCCAAGTAGAGGCGAGACATGTGAATGCCTTTAACCTTAGGGTTAACCAGATTCACATAGGTATTCACCCGGGCTTCAATAGCGCGGACACCCAGTGAATTGTCTTCAAATGAGAGCGGTACGGTAATTCCGTTCATGCCTACCCAGTCTAGAGAACCGTGTATCTCAGGGTTTTGATGACTGGTGACGTCAGGCAAAGTGGTCATGAATCTGGTCTTCCAATTGGTTTAAAACAATTTCGAGTTGAATCAGATTTTAGATTAAAACTCGCTAGTACCTGCATGATTGGGGCAGTCAGGTTAAAAAACAAGAGTAGTTATGGAAAAAGAATCGATAATCGAGGTTTTGAATTACCCCTGCTTAAAGTAGGAATTCCGGCTGATTCAGAGCTTATTGAACTCTTTATTATAAATACTGACGAAACTACAACATTAAGACAGCGCTAAACTGGTCGATATTAAAAGTGGTTATCGACTGAAAATTACATTTTAAAACAAGTAAATGAGATTAAATCCGTATTCTCTATTTACACTTGGCTCAATACAGCATAAAAACAAATAAAAGCCATTTATACAGTGGTGATGCTAGGCAGTGTGGGAGGCCCATAGCATGAATGATCAGGTGACGAGCTTTGCAATTAACTTTATTGCATTTGTTGGTATTTTATTTCTGGCGATTTTCGTTATTGCGATTGTGGTTGCGGTTGTTCTCTACCAGATCGATAAACACCAAACTGCACAGACCATTCGTAGGAATTACCCTCTGATTGGTCGCTTCAGATATCTGTTTGAGCATATGGGTGAATTTTTTCGTCAATACTTCTTCGCAATGGACCGTGAAGAGATGCCATTTAACCGTGCTCAACGCTCCTGGGTTTATCGTGCAGCAAAGAACGTTGATAGCACGATCGCATTTGGATCCAGTCGTGACTTAAGAATCCCAGGAACCTATTACTTTTTGAACTGCCCATTCCCAACATTGAAAGAAGATGCCGTTAAGACTCAGTCTCTGCGTATCGGCCCTTATTGTGATCAGCCCTATGATGCGCCATCGTTCTTTAATATTTCAGGCATGAGCTACGGCGCGATGTCTCGCCCTGCAATTGAAGCGCTGTCCCAGGGAGCAAAGAAAGCCGGTTGCTGGATGAATACCGGGGAAGGTGGGGTATCACCATTCCATTTAGAGTCGGGCTGCGACATCGTTTATCAGATCGGTACGGCAAAATATGGATTGCGGGATGAAAACGGCCTTTTGAGTGATGAAAAGCTCAAAGAAAAAGGCTCTTTGCCGCAGGTAAAAATGTTTGAGATCAAACTCAGCCAGGGGGCTAAGCCGGGTAAAGGCGGTATTCTTCCGGGTGAGAAAGTGAATGAAGAAATTGCTGCTGTTCGAGGCATTCCGGTAGGGCAAGATTCTCTAAGCCCTAATCGCCATCCAGATATTGCGTCTATTGATGACTTGTTGGATATGGTTGAGAGGGTTCGCAAGATCACTGGTAAGCCTTGTGGCTTTAAGATGGTGCTGGGCGAATCAGAGTGGTTGGATGAGTTTCTGGATGCGGTAAATGCCCGTGGTGCAGAACATGCGCCTGATTTTATCACTCTGGACAGCAGTGATGGGGGTACCAGTGCTGCTCCAATGCCATTGATGGACAGTGTGGGTCTGCCTCTTAGAGAAAGTCTGCCTATCCTGGTGAATAAACTTATGGCACATGAGCTGAGAGAGCGTATTAGGGTTATTGCTTCAGGTAAGTTGATAAACCCAACTGATGTAGGTGCTGCTTTGTGTATGGGGGCAGACTTTACTGTTACTGGGCGTGGTTTTATGTTCGCGCTGGGCTGTATTCAGGCTCTGCAGTGTAATAAGAACACCTGTCCTACAGGTATTACTACTCATAACCCGGATCTACAAAGAGGTTTGGTACCGCATGTGAAAGCAGATAGGGTCGCCAACTATCACAACCACTTGGTTCATGAGGTTGAGATGATTGCACATTCGTGTGGTGTCACAGAACCGCGCAAGCTTAAACGTAAGCACTGCGCGATTGTGGTGGAAGGCAGTCGATCAATCCCGCTGAATATTTTGTATCCGGAATATTAAAAGCCGAATGCTAAAAAGCCAGTCGAATGACTGGCTTTTTTAATTCTGGATTATTCGTCGAACCAGCACTCATCAATATTGGCTGAAAGTTCTTTGTCTTCCTGGCGTTTTTCAATAGCACGTCTGGCCCGCAAAGCGCGGCGTGAAGCCAGTTTCTTACGTGACATCTGTTCTTCTTCTTCGAAACCTACCATCAGGTCAAAAACTTCGATCTGGGTTTCATTCAAGTCTTGTGTCTTACGCAACATAAATAGACTCCTGATCTGATTAATTCGGTCAGAAGACTCATCCGGTGCTCGCTAAAATAGGCACCTTATGGAGGAGCTCTGAATCAGCATTAATTACTTTTTTATAATAGCTGCAACTAAATTTCAAACAGTTTTGAGGCACTTATGTGTGCAAAACTTTGCTGCACTGCAATGCCCGAATCCGCATCCCAGCTGGATTTTGGGTGATCTTAGCGATGAAGCATTGCAGCGATATGAAGGGAAAATTTAAAAAAAATGACAACTGATAAATATTGTCATTTTTAGTTCAGATCAGGAAACGGGAGGGCGTTTATCATTCTGCCTTAAAGAGCGCAGACTGCGTTTAATGGTTTTCAGATGATCAACAAGGCCGGGACCGAGTTTCATTGCTACACCCACAGCCAGCACATCAATGACAACCAGATGCAGTACTCGCGAAGACATTAAAGTACTGAGGTCTTTATCTTCTTCCAGATCGATATGGATTGGGATTGAAGCAAGCTCGGCCAGCGGAGTACCACTTGGACATAATGCAATCACCGTGGTACCGGTTTCCTTAACAAGTTTAACCGTGTGTAAAAGATCTTTGGTTCGGCCTGTTTGCGATATAGCGACTATGACGTCGCGGTCATCTAAAGATACAGCACTAATCGCCTGCATATGGGGGTCAGAGTATGACGTACAGGAAACCTTAAGACGGTGAAACTTATGGGCTGCATCGGTACATACCGGAGCAGATGCACCAAAGCCGTAAAATTCTACGCGGCGAGCGTTGGCTAAGGCATCAATCGCTTCTTCCAGCGTTTCAGGGTTTAACTGCTCTTTAATATTCAGAAGGTTACCGATCATAGAATCAAAGATCTTCTCTTTAAATTCGCTCACAGTATCTTTTGAATCGAGGGAGAATTGCTCAAAGTTGGTATTGCTGGCAAGACCCTGAGCAAGCATTAATTTGAAGTCTTGAAAGCCTTCATGGCCCAGAGCACGACAAAAACGAACAACGGTAGGCTCACTGACTTCGGCTTCAGCGGCAAGATCAACAATGCGCATATGAATGACATCGTTTGGATTTGCCAATACAAAGTCTGCAACTTTTTGTTCTGATTTTCTTAAGTCTTCTCGCGCTTCAGCGATCAACTTAAGTAAGTTGACTGAGTTCAATCCTACACCTCAAATACACATACCCGCGCTAAGTATAACAACCTTCGGTCGTTGGATTCACTCTCTGAAGTAAAATAGCTGAAATAGAAATGCTAAATGAAAGAGTAAGTTAAGTGTTTTTTAACTTTGAAATTTAACTACAAAGCCGCAGAAACACGGTACAATCAGGGCTTTCCAATAGATCCGGTGATTTCATGTCTGATCAAAGCCTTGATAAAGAGTTTTATGATCTAAACGATTGGCAGCTAGCCGCACTTTGTGCCGCTCTATCAGAACGGATGTTTCCGAATTTTGCGTTATTTTCACGCCTGATGGAGTTTGGGGATGCCCAACAGATGCGCCGTATTCTGGATGGCGTCTGGGATTATCTTGGAAACTCGGGTGCGAAAATGAATTTCGAGGTTCAGCTGGATAAAGTTGAAGCAAATATGCCGGATCTGGAAGAGTTTGAAATGTATGGTGCTTCGCCTGCACTGGATGCTGTTGTTGCTTTGTTCTCAACCTTGAACACGGTTATTGCTGCTGATGCCAGTGAAGTGGTTAACGTGGCCAATATGTCCCGTGAATCTGTGGCGACGTTTATTGAGATGACAGCAGACGATCAAATGTCAGACGACGAGTTGGTTCGTTATATCAATACTCATGAGTTGATGCAGCAGGAAGATGACTTTCAGGCTGTAGCGCTTGAGATTCTACAGGATGATATTTCCAGGTCAGAAGCGTTAAGTGAGCTACGTGAAGTTGCTTGCAATGACGGCTATAGCAACATCGGTATCTGCGACAAAGAATAATACCTATGTTACGTGTTGGATTAATTCTCCTTATCTTACCTTCGCTGGCGTTGATGCTGGTGTTTTTTATGGATCAGTCTGCTGTTGATGCCTGTCTCGATCAGGGTGGTTCATTCAATTACAAGGACGAAGTATGTGATATGGATGAGCAGCATCCATTTGTTCCATTAATCGCCCGCCACCCGCTACTGATTAACGGCACCATGCTTGTGTCAGTAATTGGTTTACTGATATGCATGAAAGGTTTGCTCTGGAAGCAGCGTTAGGAAAAATCATGATCAAGAAAATTATCTGGGGAATTCTCTTTCTAATCGCAGCGGTGATTTTTGGAGCTTGGTTAACACAAGATATGTGGTTACCGCAGTGGAATCAGGATCTGGCACAACAATCCACAGAGTACAGGGAAAAGGGTTTGGCTCTGGGTCAGACTGCAGATCAGCAGGTGTGCTTTGATGAAGCCCTTAGCAGCTTTAATCAGTGCTCAGGTTTTGCTTGCACCATTACCCACGGGAAGTTCCTCAAAGCATGTTGGGAAAATGCAGCGCCTACAGAAAATTTCTGTGAAGGCGTTCCTGCATACAACGAAGAAAAAACCGAAGATGAAAAAAGCTGGGCTCGCCATGAATGCTGGGGACGTGATATCCGTGGGGAGGGCTGCCGCCTTCTTATGAGACAGCAGCAGTTATTGTGCTCAGAACAGGCTAAAACCGATTTAGACGGTTAAGACCAGCTTACCTTTAACTTTTCCTGTTTTACTCAGATCGAACGCCTTCCCTGCATCTTTAAGCGGGAAGGTTTCGGCTAAGAGCAGGCTGAGCTTACGATCCGCATAAAGCCCAGCGAGACGATCCAATTGTTCAGCGTTTGGCTCAACACGAATAGGCTCGACGACCACCTTCATTTGCTTACCCGCAGCGATCACTTCGTCTTTGGTAACAGAGGGGAGCGTCACCAGTGTTCCACCAGGTTTAACACAGCGAAGCGCATCGATACCCACTTCACCACCCACGCCATCAATCACCAGATCCACATTGTGGATATGATCCGTTAGGTTTTCGCTGCGGTAATCGATTACCAGATCTGCACCGAGCTCTTTAAGGAACGCATGATTTTCCGGTGAGGCTGTCGTAACCACTCGAGCCCCCATCCATTTGGCCAATTGAACCGCGAGATGACCAACGCCACCCGCACCAGCAAGTACGACAACTTGTTTTGAGGCCTGCAACTGACCTTTATCAAACAATGCTTGCCATGCAGTTAAACCTGCCAGAGCAAGACCGGCAGCTGCTTCTGTCGGAAGTTCTTTGGGTCTCAAACTGATTTGGTCAGCAGGAGCCGCTATGTACTCGGCAAAACAGCCCGCTCGTTCAGGGAAATTAATAAAACCAAATACTTCATCACCCACTTTAAATTCAGTGACATCATCGGCAATTTCTTCAACAGTACCTGCAAATTCCCAACCCGGAATAAACGGTAAATCGCCGATAAAAGGTGCTGCGCCACCGCCTGCGCAGGTTTTCCAGTCGATAGGGTTGACCCCAGCAGCGGCATTTTTTACCAGAACCTGTCCCTGGTTCAGCTCTGGTTTAGGCAGTTCGGTATATTGTAATTGCTCGCTGGAACCGAACTGACTGATCTGTAAGGCTTTCATTGACTACTCCGATTAACTTTACGGTGCCAGATAACTTGGATTTTGTTAGTCTTGGCTTTCTATTACAGGGACCATATAGATATGAACTGGTTCCGCAATAAGTAAAGGCGAATGTGATGTATCTGGCAATATTAGAAGTGTTTTTATTTTGGGGTGGTTTGCTGGTATTTCTGGTTTCTTTGGCAATGTATGCCGGTCGAACAAAAGACTTTAAATCGCTTATAGAGTTCTGGAAACCAACGATGGAAATGACCAGAAAAGAGTTTAATGTAAATCGCGCAGGCCTGTTTATGATGATCGGGGCTGTCGCGATACGTTTGGTTGTTTTTGTAACCTATTAAGGTATTTATGAAAGGAAATCCATTTCAGGGAGCAGGTTATCTGGTCCGGGGGCTGCAAATGTTGCCAGACCCTCAGATCCGTCCGTTTGTACTTGTTCCTTTAGTGACAAATATCATCCTCTTTATCGCCGCTATCTGGATGTTGTTTAGCAACTTTGGTGGCTGGGTTGATTATCTAATCACGACGTTTCTTCCAGATTGGGAGTGGCTGCAGTTTTTGCATTACCTGCTCTGGCCGTTGATGGCTTTACTGGTGATTGTGTTTGTCTACTATGGCTTTTCCATAGTCGCGAACCTGATTGCAGCGCCGTTTAATGGTTTTCTCTCGGAGAAAGTGGAAAAGCGCCTGCGTGGTGATGTTATTCAGGATGAAGGCTGGCAAGCTGTGCTGGCTTTAGTACCGCGTGCTATCGGCCGTGAATTGGCGAAGTTAGCGTATTACCTGCCGCGGATGCTGTTCCTATTGGTTCTATCCTTTATCCCGGTCATCAATATTGTGGCGCCATTTTTATGGATCTTGTTTGGTGCCTGGATGATGGCCATCCAGTATTGTGATTATCCGATGGATAACAACAAAGTCAGCTTTAAGAATATGAAAAATATGCTTAAGGCCGATCGTCTGACTTCATTGGGCTTTGGCGGTTTGATTCAGGTGGGTATGATGATCCCGATTCTGAATCTGATTTTGATGCCCGCGGCGGTAGTGGGTGCAACCATTTATTGGGTAGAAGGCCACGTTTCTGTAGAAAGAGATCTGGATCAGAAGCGTCTGAAATAGATTACAGTGATGGATGTGATGAGCCGTTATCGCTCTGTTCCTGGTGGATGATTAAGGGTTCATCATCCACCACTTCAACTTCCTTTTTGATCACCGCTTCTGCAGGGAAATGGCAGGTGAAATTACTGCCCTTATTCACCTTACTCTTGATGGTTAGTTGACCGCCATGACGAGCAAGCACATGCTTCACAATCGCCAGCCCTAAACCTGTACCACCACTTGCAGAAGAGCGGCTCTCATCAACCCGGTAGAAACGTTCAGTCAAACGGGGCAGGTGGATAGACTCAATACCAGGGCCATTGTCCTTAACTGAGAAGTGGCCACCATCTTTATCTGACCAGAAGCGGATACGAATACGTCCTCCCGCCGGGGTATAGCGTACTGCGTTGTAGACCAGGTTTGAAAAGGCACTGTGGAGTTCTATTTCCTGACCTGTAAGGTCATGTTCATCATCCAGCTCTATGACAAACTGATGCCCACCACGGCCCTGCGATAGTTGCTCAGCGCCTTCCAGGATATTCTGAACCATATTGTGAAGCTGGATCGGTTGTTCATCAGATATGTGATGGCTGGCTTCCAGACGTGATAACAGCAGCAGATCGGAGACCAGATTTTCCATACGGCGAGTTTGCTGATGCATGGAGCCCAGGCCTCGTACCAGAGGGCGTGGTAATTCCTGATCTAAGAACGTTTCCAGATAACCTCTGATTACAGTCAAAGGCGTTCTTAATTCGTGAGATGCGTTTGCTACGAAGTCCTGCCTGGTTTGTTCAAGGCGGCGGATACGGGTGACATCACGAGCAACTAAGAGACGATCGCCATCACCAAAGGGGGTAATCTGAAACTGGATCTGCAGATCAGAATGAGCCGGTGATGGCAGGGTGATCGGGTCTGAATAATCCTGGCGCTTAAAGTAACGAATAAAACGTGGATCACGCAGTAGGTTCATTACTGGTTTGCCGCGATCAGAACTGTCGTTAAGGCCCAGAAGGCGATTAGCCGAATTGTTCCACCATTCAAGGTTATTATTGGCATCAACAATCACTATCGCATCGGGCAGTGCAGTCGTTGACTCCTGAAAACGATTGATAACATTACGCAGCAGTTTTTCACGGGATTCCTGACGACGGTTAATACGGGAGAGTTCATCAAAAACTTCGCCCCAATGTCCGGAACTTTCAGGGGGTTCAGACTGTTCTTCGCGATCTAATAACCACTCACTGAGTCGGTTAAACTGCTTTATCTGATAAAGTGCCCAGAGGAATACTGCAATAGCGACCGTCCATCCTGGCTGGCCAATCATGAATCCAAATACAAAAGCAGACCCACTCACCAGCAACAAACTGGTTAACATCGAGTGGCGATTTTTTTGCATGGTTCTTCCTTCTACATAGGCTGATTAAGCAACGTTGGAAGAGAAACGGTATCCTGTTCCACGCACTGTCTGTACTAGATAATCATGGCGATCGCCCAGTGCTTTACGCAGACGGCGGATATGAACATCAACGGTACGTTCTTCCACATACACGTTACCGCCCCAAACCATATCCAGTAGCTGGCTACGGGAATAAGCACGGTCCTGATGTGTCATGAAGAATTGTAGCAGACGGAACTCGGTAGGTCCTAGCTCTACAGGCTTTTGATCTGATGTGACACGGTGAGAAATTGGGTCCAGAGTCAGATCATCTACAGTCACTGGCTCTTCAATTCCTTTAGGTGTGGTGCGGCGTAATACGGCTTTAAGGCGTGCCACTAGCTCACGAGGTGAAAAAGGCTTGGTGATGTAATCATCTACACCCGCTTCAAGGCCTTTGATCTTGTTATCTTCATCACCTTTCGCAGTCAGCATGATGATTGGAATATCCGCTGTTGTTTCATCTTTGCGAAGGCGACGGGCAAACTCAATGCCGCTGGCACCTGGCATCATCCAGTCCAGCAGAACCATGTCTGGTTTATCATCAACGATCAGACCGTGTGCAGCGTTTGCATTTTCAGCTTCGAGGCACTCATAACCCGCCATCTCCAGAGCGACAGCAATCATTTCACGGATAGGTGCTTCATCATCAACAATCAGCACACGTTTAGAACCAGACATTTTATTGCCCTTTAATCTCAATTTATCGACGCGGATATTAGAAGACAATAGTGTTACACAAATATGACAAGTTGCGTCATATATCAAGATATAGCAAGCAATTGGGAAAAAAGGGGCCTTAAGGGGGCGTTATGACCAGTAAAGCTGGAGTAAATAATCCGCTGCAATACCGATAAATACTGCTAAACCTGAGTAGTGGTTATTCAGGAAAGCCTTAAAGCATTCCTCTCTTTCACGGAACTGAATCAGGCGTTGCTGGTGGACAAAAGTACCAATTGCGACCGCAACACCCAGAAAATAGAGAATACCCATCTCAAGCTGAAATCCCATAAGAATCAGACCAAGTGCAGCTAGAATCTGTAGCAGTCCAATGATTAGCTTATCGGCATCACCAAATAAAACCGCTGTGGATTTAACTCCGATTTTAAGGTCGTCATCACGGTCAACCATGGCATACATAGTGTCGTAGGCCACCGTCCAGATTAACTTGATGGTAAAAATGAGCCATGCAATTGCAGGTAAAGACTCACTAACCGCAGTAAATGCCATAGGAATGGACCAGGCAAATGCAGCACCTAACACTACCTGAGGTAGGTGCGTATGACGTTTCATAAACGGGTAACAGGCAGCGAGCAGCAACCCACCAACCGACATCATCACAGTCATTTGGTTAGTAAACAGAACCAGCACAAATGCGATCAGCATTAAGACTGTGAAAAGCAGCAAAGCTTCTTTCGAGGTGACATGTCCGGATGGAATGGGACGTTGCGCAGTACGTTTTACATGGCCATCGATTTTACGATCCGCAAAATCATTGATAACACAGCCTGCGGAGCGAGTTAGAAATACACCGAGGGTAAAAATCACCAGTAAGTCCAGAGGTGGAATGCCTTCTGAAGCTATCCACAATGCCCAGTAGGTTGGCCATAACAACAAAAGCGTACCAATGGGCTTATCAACACGCATTAACTGCCCGAAGTAGTGCCACTTTTCGCGGCTGAACAGCTCAGTAAACTGGATCGATGAAGACATATTTCTGGATAAATTTTCAGAATTTTAGGGTTGCTTTAGTTTACCTGCAGTAACTCCGGGAGGAAAACTTCACAGACCAAAAGAGGCTTATTTGAGAGGAAAAAAACGGAACGTCGCGCCCAAAGCTTGCGACCATCTCTTAACTTAAGGCTGCTGATTTGGAGCGGGCCTCTTTTCATGCTGGGGTCTTTGAATAACAGATTGCCTAATGAGCTGTTGCCCAGCATACGCAATTGACGTTGCTTTCCAGTCAGAGTGGTCGCGGGAATAATAGAGCGGGCATAGACCCAATCACGTCCTTTACCAATCAGTTTAACTTCGCGTACCAGCGCAAACTGACGGCTTCTCATGTTAAGAGCTTTCGCTTCAGAACGAGTAGGTAAGTACCAGCCTTGTTTTACCACTTCTACTTGGAAGTCGCCCTGGCTTTGTTTGACCAATCTTTGAGTCAGGGAGCCGCTATCCACCAGCCACGAATACCACTCTGCTGGCGCAACCTGATGATATGGGCGACGCAGAGTGATCCAGCGGCTATCAAAACTTTGGCGGGTAAGTGCAGCTTGTACAGGCACGTAATGGGTCCTTTAAACCTGTCCTTAAAATGAGTCGCGCTATATTAGCAGAAAGTTAGTAAGGGAACCTATGAATTACTGATAAGCTATCTTGTTGCAGGGTTATGATATTTCCCGAGGCTGAGGTAAGATCCCTGGCATGAAAAAACAGCTCTTTAGTTTTCCTTCGGAACAGGCTCAACAGCTAACCCAGGATTGGGTAGAAGCGATGGTGGTTGGACTGAATTTATGTCCTTTTGCTGCGCCTGAAGTTAAAAATAATCTCATTCGTTACGCAGCTTCTGATGCTGAATCCGTTGAGTCTGCAGTAAAAGATTTTTTGTTTGAGCTGGATAAGATCCAGAATTCCGAAGAGGAAGAATTATCTACAACGCTTCTGGCATTTACACAAGTTGCTGAAGATTTTGAGGAGTTTCTCGATCTTCTCGATATTTGTCAGCAATTTCTTGAGCAATCGGGTCTTGATGGTGTTTTCCAGTTGGCCAGTTTTCACCCCCAGTATTGTTTTTCGGGTGTTGAAGAAACGGACATAACAAACTGGACTAACCGGGCGCCGTTCCCAACCATTCATCTAATCAGGGAAGGACAAATGAGTCGTGTTCTCACGCATTACAAGAATCCGGATGAAATTCCTGAACGGAACATGGCGTTAATGGAACAGCTTGGAAAGGAAGGACTTATCCAGCGTTTTCCTCCTCTGGCGAAGTACTGGTCCGAAGATTAAGCAAAGCCTTCAGCAATCCTTCTCTTCAACATCGGTTGTGCCCAGTCAATGAATACCCGGCTTCTTGAAGATAATTGCCTGGAGTGTGGGTAGACAAGATTTACAGGTATGGGTGGCAAGGAGAACTCCTCTAAAATGGGTATCAGCTTGCCCTGAGATATATATGGCCCTACCTGGTAACTCAGAAATTGACCTATACCCAGGCCATCACAACAGGCATCCCTGGCGGCTTCAACATGATTAGTTTTGAATTTCCCGGAGATTCTCACTTTGTTAATGCTGCCCCGGTCATAGAACGGCCATTCAGGTGAACTGTTAAGTGCTGTTAAATGGATACAATCGTGCTGGTGGATTTCGGTTGGTTTTTGGGGAATGCCTGACTGGGTAATATATTCTGGGCTGGCACAGATAATGTGCTCCAGAGTACCCACAGGTTTAGCAATCAGCGTGGAGTCGGGTAAAGAGCCAATTCTCAGAGCTATATCTATACCTTCTTCAAGTAGGTCAACCACACGGTCAAGAAGGATCAGTTCGATCTCCATATTGGGGAACTGAGCCAGAAATTCATTAATCACCGGGCTTAAATGCATTCGCCCAAATGTCACGGGTGCTGTAAGCCTTAATACACCACTTGGATTGGTTTGCTTTTGATTCAGAGCGTTTTCCGCATCTTCGACTTCATGCAGGATCTGGCGACAGCGACTGTAGTATTCCCGGCCTTCTTCCGTCAGATTTAAACGACGAGTTGTTCGAGTCAGCAACTGAACACCCAATACCTCTTCCAGGGCAGCAAGCGTCCGAACCACTGCAGATTGAGACATAGAGAGCGTTTCGGCAGCAGAACTCATGCTGCCGCAATCCACTATCTTTACAAACACCGACATCGCTTTAAGTTTATTCATGGATTTATATTAATGTGAAAAACGCAGTATTGATATGCGGTAATGCATATTTATTGTTCATTTCGGGCTAATCATAATGACTCAAACATTAATCAGCGATGGCAATAAAAATGGCTCACCGTTTCAGTCAACTCACATTTACGCCTTCTGTTGTGCGAATGCAGGAACAGTTTGGAACCGCTATACGTGCTCGTGAGGTGAGTCAGCGGATGCCGGAATTTGATCGATTCAGCCAAAGAGAAGTTGAATTCATCCAGGCAAGAGACAGTTTTTACATGGCGTCTGTGTCTGAGGATGGCTGGCCCTATATTCAGCACCGGGGAGGGCCAGTGGGTTTTCTGAAGGTAATCGATCAGTTGACAATCGGCTTTGCCGATTACTCTGGGAATCGCCAATACATCACTACAGGCAACGTACTTACCAATGATCGAGTTGCGCTTTTTCTGATGGATTATCCGAATCGGAAAAGGCTCAAGCTGCTGGGACATATGGTGCTGGCTGGTTCTGAACAGAAGGCGATTCTTGAGCAATTGCACGATGGCGATTACAAAGCACCGGTGGAAAGGGGCATGATCATTCGTGTCGAGGCTTTTGACTGGAATTGCCCGCAACACATAACCCCTCGCTACACTCAGGCCGAGGTCGAAGCACTGCTTGAGTCTATGCACGACGGGGGCTGAACCGACATCACAGGGTAGACTGAAGCTTACTGCTATAGCGCCGAAGTTTGCTTACGGTTTCTGACCAGTCATCTGCCCCTACCATTTCGGTGAACTCACTGTGGGCTTCTTCCCATCGCGCCAGTGCCAGTTGGTATATGTCTTCGCCTTTTGAGGTCAAGGCAAGGCCTAGTGAGCGTTTATGGCCTGTTGGCTGGGATTGAAGCAAACCTTTGGCGATCAGTTTTTCAACCGTTCGCTGAAGTGATGTCCGCTCCATGCCGAGAAGCTCAGCCAGCTCGTTGATGGAGTTTGGGGGCGACAGTTTGATGGCATTCAGAATTGAGAACTGGGTAATCCTGAGGCCGGTATCGGAAAGGTGATGATTGTAGTGCCGGGTTACCAGCCTCGAAAAAACACGTGAATAAAGAGCAGCGCAGGTTCTGGCAACCTCAAGAGGCGTTTTCTCCTGGTTGGTTGATTGCTCAGACATAATCGGCTCCCGCTCGATGAAGTGTATATGCATGAGCCTAAGTTGTAGCCCGGGCAATGTCCAGCCAATCAAACTCATGGAGTTGCAGGGAATCTTGCGCAGTTTGAGTAACA
>JASBRM010000270.1 GCA_030149405.1 Neptuniibacter sp.
GTTCAAGAGCCATAGCACGGCCCAGACCGCGACCACCACCAGTTACAACAATTACTTTATCTTTGAGTTCCATTGAGGATTACCCTTAACTTCGGTTTTCTCTTTTTGTGCGTTGCGTCATTGTTCAGAAAATAAACTTATCCCGCTTTTGCGAAAAAGTCTAGAGTTCAATCAAGATCCTCCATTTATCAATAAGTTCTATAGCCAAATGGATAGGGACTTAAGTTTAGCTTATGCAGATGCTAACTAGCTGAACATATGAGATTTTTTTGCGCTGCGTTATAAAGAAAGTACTTTGGTATTAAGTCCCAATATACAGTGTGGTGAAAGTTATAAAGTCTTGCTTCATTTGGAGGCAGAGCTTGAAAAAAAAGAATTAAACCCTACCTTACTAGGCATTAAGTTACTTAATTTGGCCCAAAAGCGACCTTAGTTTATGAAGTTTCTGTTTCTGTTATTTATTGTCATTCCTATCGTTGAAATCACGATATTGATCAATGTAGGTGAGGCGATTGGTGCCTGGAATACTGTTGGTTTAGTAATATTGTCAGCCTTTATTGGTGTGAATATGCTGCGTTATCAGAGCCTTTCAACTTTGGCGCGAGCACAGCAAAGAGCTAATCAAGGCGAAATTCCGGGCCAGGAGATGGTCGAAGGGATCGTTCTGGCCGTCGGTGGAGCATTATTGGTCACCCCTGGTTTTGTTACTGATGTTATTGGCTTTAGCTGCCTGATTCCTTTCACACGCCAGTCTTTTGCTAAGGCTTTGTTAAGCCGATTTACTGTGATTGCTTCAGAGCAACGTCACTCCGCATCTGCGCATTTCTATTCTCAAGATCCTTTTTCAGAGCAGCCGCGACAGTCGCGCGATCACTCACAAAATGTCTCTCAGGGAGATGTGATTGAGGGTGAATACGAGCGTAAGGATTAATCAGCAATTTATTTATAAAAAAAATGGGTATTACTGTTGAATTCATTTTCTTTGCCCCAATTTAGCAGTGCAAAGGGTTAATGAGCTTTAGCAGCTCACCCGGTAACTAACAAAAATAGTGATTTTGGTCAGAGAAAGATCAGGAGAAAAAATCATATGAAAATTCGTCCACTTCACGATCGTGTAGTTGTTCGCCGTAACGAAGAAGAAGCTACTACTGCTAGTGGTATCGTCCTGCCAGGTTCTGCTCAGGAAAAACCAAACCAGGGTGAAGTTATTGCTGTTGGTGAAGGTCGTATTCTGAATAACGGTGAGCGTCAGTCGCTGACTGTTCAGGTTGGGGATACAGTTCTGTTCGGTGGTTATGCGAACACAGTTAAAGTTGGCGGCGAAGAGTTGCTGATTCTGAGTGAAAACGAAATTTACGGTGTGCTGGAAGACTAATTCCAGTTGAACTTTTCGTTTAACGAACTTTTGTAAAAGAATTTTTGAGGCAGGATTTTAAAGATGGCTAAAGAAGTACTATTTGGTAATGATGCACGTCAGCGCATGCTGGCGGGTGTAAACATTCTGGCAGACGCTGTTAAAACAACTCTGGGTCCAAAAGGCCGTAACGTTGTTCTGGACAAATCTTTCGGTGCGCCAACTGTAACTAAAGACGGTGTGTCAGTTGCGAAAGAGATCGAACTGGAAGACAAGTTCGAAAACATGGGCGCACAGATGGTTAAAGAAGTAGCGTCTCAGGCAAATGATGTTGCTGGTGACGGTACTACTACTGCTACAGTTCTGGCTCAGGCAATCGTTAACGAAGGTCTGAAATCTGTTGCTGCTGGCATGAACCCAATGGACCTGAAACGTGGTATCGACAAAGCGGCTGCTGCCGTTGTTGCGCAGATTCAGGACATGGCTGTTCCATGTGCAGATAACAAAGCAATTGCTCAGGTAGGTACTATCTCGGCTAACGCTGATACTCAGGTGGGTGAGATCATTGCTGAAGCGATGGCTAAAGTAGGTAAAGAAGGCGTTATCACTGTAGAAGAAGGTTCTGCACTGGAAAACGAACTGGATGTTGTAGAAGGTATGCAGTTCGACCGCGGTTACCTGTCTCCTTACTTCATCAACAACCAGGACAACATGTCTGCAGAAGTTGAACAGCCATTCATCCTGTTGGTTGATAAGAAAATTTCTAACATCCGTGATCTGCTGCCGATTCTGGAGCAGGTTGCTAAAGCATCCCGCCCACTGCTGATCATCGCTGAAGATGTTGAAGGCGAAGCGCTGGCGACTCTGGTAGTAAACAACATGCGTGGCATCGTTAAAGTGGCTGCGGTTAAAGCGCCAGGTTTCGGTGATCGTCGTAAAGCTATGCTGGAAGACATCGCTATTCTGACCGGCGGTACAGTGATCTCTGAAGAAGTTGGTCTGACTTTGGAAGAAGCTACTCTGGAACAGTTAGGTCAGGCGAAGCGTGTTTCTATTACTAAAGAGAACACAACGATCGTTGACGGTGTTGGCGTTGCTGAGAACATCGAAGCACGTGTTAACCAGATCCGTGCACAAATGGAAGAGACCTCTTCTGACTACGACCGCGAAAAACTGCAGGAGCGAGTAGCTAAGCTGGCAGGCGGTGTTGCTGTAATCAA
This sequence comes from Neptuniibacter sp., assembly GCA_030149405.1. Lineage (GTDB taxonomy): Bacteria > Pseudomonadota > Gammaproteobacteria > Pseudomonadales > Balneatricaceae > Neptuniibacter. The sequence goes on from JASBRM010000270.1 coordinate 2,575, forward strand.
AGTGGGTGCAGCGACTGAAGTTGAGATGAAAGAGAAGAAAGCTCGTGTTGAAGATGCACTGCACGCAACACGCGCAGCAGTAGAAGAAGGTGTTGTACCTGGTGGTGGTGTTGCGCTGATCCGTGCTCTGTCTTCTGTTGGTGAACTGAAAGGTGAAAACCACGATCAGTCTGTAGGTGTTGAACTGGCATTCCGCGCAATGGAAGCTCCACTGCGTCAGATCGTTGGTAACGCGGGTGAAGAAGGTTCCGTTATCGTATCTAAAGTTCGTGAAGGTCAAGGTAACTTCGGTTTCAACGCGGCAAACGGCGAATACGGTGACATGATCGAAATGGGTATCCTGGATCCAGCTAAAGTAACTCGTTCTGCACTGCAGGCGGCTGCTTCTGTTGCAGGCTTGATGATCACTACTGAAGCAATGGTTGCTGACAAGCCATCTGAAGGTGGTGCTCCTGCTATGCCTGATATGGGTGGCATGGGCGGCATGATGTAATCATCCCCTACCAAGTTACTTAGCAGTTCGAAGAGCCTCGCATATTGCGGGGCTTTTTGTTTTTTAGAGTTTCTGCGTAAAATAGCGAAACTTCCAACTTATGTATGAGTGTATACAGCCCCATGAATCGCGATGATGAAAATTTGAATGTTCCTAACCTTGGCCCTGCTGAGCCGGTATCCGGTACTCGCTCTACGAGTACGCAGGAACAGCCAAAAGCAGCCGCTGCAAAGGAGCCTAGCGGTGGTGGGTTTGTGCAGTCGTTGGTAAGCATCATCCTTATCGTGGCTGTGTGTGCGCTGGGTTATTTTGGTTTTGATGTCTATCAGGCACAGTTGAAAGATGAAACGACATTCCTGAAAGCACAGCAGCAGATGGAACAGTTACAGGCATTGATCAAGAAGGCGGAAGAGGGCGCTGCGCAGTCAGGTGAAAAGCTTCAGGGTGATGTCTCGTCTTTGGAGTCGTCTCTACGTCAGAAAGATAAACAACTGGATTCTGAAATCGCTAAGCTCTGGGTGATCGCTCACCAGAAAAATCAGCCTAAAATTGAACAGCAAAGTAAAGATATTGCGGCTCTGAAAAAGTCCTTGGGTGCGTTGGAAAAGGATAAAGCAGTACAGCAAAAATCGATTAAATCGCTACAAACTACGATCAAGTCTCAAGAGAAACAGCTTAAAAGCGTAGCTGCGGCGAAATCGGAAGTGGAAGCCCTGCAAAAATCAGTGAAGGCTGAAGTCGCGCAACTGAGCAAGCTGATCGCTCGTGTAGAAACCGAAACGCGTGCAAACAATGAATTCATGCAGGAAGAGCAAGCAGGGATTCTTAAGGCGCAGCGCGAACTGGTTGATCGTATCGTGAAACTGGAAAGTAAGAGTACAGCAGGCCTTGAGCGTAGGGTGAAACTGAATGAGCAGGCGGTTAAAGCCTTTGACAGCACCCGAAGCCAGCTGAGTCAGGATCTGCTTTTTGTTAAACAAAAAGTGAATAATCTGCAGTTAATGCTGGAAAAAAAGTAAACCTGAACAAAAAGTGATCATCTGGTGTCCCCAGATGATTGCTATGTCGCTTCTCAAAAGGCAAAATACACGATTCCTTTAAAGACCTAGGGCTAATAAGACCTCTATGAAAATCCGTGCTTTTTTTGCACTGACGTTGCCAGACTCTGTAGTACGATGGTTGGCAGATCATGCTGACACTTTATGTGAGTTTGATCGAAAAACAGAGGTTCACTGGGTAGACTCTGATCGTTACCATCTGACACTTTGTTTTCTGGGTGATATCAATCTGAATAAAGTTGATGATCTGGAACGATGTGCCCGGGAAAGCCTTAAGGATTTCACCTCATTTCAGGTGCATATTAATCAGACTGAATTCTATAAGGTTAACAAAGGCTTATCTTTGATTGCGGCCTTGCCTGATCTGAATGCTGAACTGGATAGTCTGCATTCAGTTATGGCTGATGTGACCCAGGAAGCCGGTGTTGATTATAAGGAAAAAGGCTTTAAGCCCCATATTACTCTGGGCCGTCTGCCCGGAAATAATAAGTTTAAATCACCCAAAAAGTGGCCGTCGGTTGATATGTTTAGCCTGGCGGACTCGGTAGTTCTGTTCCAGAGTAAACCCTGTGAAGACGGATCTATCTATACACCGCTATTTGAGATCCCCTTAAAGGATCTGTCCTGACCTGAAATCAGCAAATAGTAATCTTAGACTCAACAAAAGCCATCTCAACTATGCGTAATCCTGAACTTTTGTCCCCAGCAGGGACATTGAAGAATATGAAATATGCCTTCGCCTACGGTGCGGATGCTGTTTATGCCGGTCAACCTCGTTACAGCCTGCGTGTGCGTAACAACGATTTCAATATGGATAATCTCCATGAAGGGATCGATCTGGCTCATCAACTGGGCAAGAAGTTTTTCCTGGCCAGTAATATTCTTCCCCACAACAGCAAGCTTAAGACTTACATTGATGACCTTAAGCCAGTAATTGAGATGGGACCCGATGCCCTGATTATGTCTGATCCGGGTTTGATCCATCTGGTAAAAGAGCACTTTCCACATGTACCAATCCATTTGTCCGTTCAGGCGAACACCATGAACTGGGCTTCAGTTAAGTTCTGGCACTCAATGGGTGTTGAACGTGTGATCCTGTCACGTGAACTGTCCCTGGATGAGGTTGAAGAGATCCGTCAGCGCTGTCCGGAAATGGAGATCGAAGTTTTTGTTCACGGTGCGTTGTGTATTGCCTATTCCGGTCGCTGCCTGCTGTCTGGTTATATCAATAAGCGTGACCCGAACCAGGGGACCTGCACCAACACTTGCCGCTGGAAATACGATGCTCATGAAGCCAAAGTGGATGAGTCGGGTGATGTCGTACCTGTGGAACAGTTTGATCCGAATGCGGAACAGCCAGCAGAAGAAGTACAGCCAGATCTGGGTGTAGGTAAACCGACTGATCAGATCTTCCTGTTGCAGGAAGAGACGCGTCCGGGTGAGTACATGCCTGCGTTTGAAGATGAACATGGTACGTACATCATGAACTCAAAAGATCTGCGTGCGATTCAGCACGTGCATCGTCTGGCGGAGATCGGTGTGGATTCCTTGAAGATCGAAGGGCGTACCAAGTCTCACTACTATGTTGCCCGCACAGCACAGGCTTACCGTAAGGCGATCGACGATGCAGTTGCCGGAAATCCATTTGATATGGCTCTTATGGATGAACTGGAAAACCTGGCGAGCCGCGGTTACACCGAAGGTTTCTACCGTCGTCATGTTCATGACGAATATCAGAATTATGAAACCGGTAACTCTGTAGGTGTTCATCAGCAGTTTGTTGGTGAAGTGATGGGTTATGCGGACGGTATGCTGGAAGTCGATGTTCGCAACCGCTTCCTGAAAGGCGATACTCTCGAATTGATGACCCCTCAGGGCAATCATAAATTCAAACTGGATGAGATGATCGATAAGAAGGGCAAATCTGCGGATGTGGCTCCGGGTTCAGGTCATGTGATGAAGATTCCAATGAATCTGGATGCAGATCCGACATACGCTTTGATTATGCGTGATCTGCCTAACGCACCGGCTTATTCCAGCGAGAAATAATCTGCAACATGTTTGCTGATAAATACCTGTTCTGGCGAGCACTTCGGCCTTTTTCGTTTTCTGTGGCTATAGTGGTTTGCCTGACAGGTATTCTGGCAGCGAACGCAGATACTCAGATTAATCTCTTCATTGCTTGCCTGATTCTCATAGCAGGTCTTCTTCTGCAGGCGGGCGTTAATCTGATTAACGATTATTCCGATCTTTCGCTGTTGAGCAGCGAGCTTGACCAACAATTCCGTAAGCGCATCCAAGTTAATTTCCGTATAGGTCTTAGCTGTATTTTTGTAGCGGCTGTGATTGGTTTGTTTCTTATCTACCAATCAGGTTGGGTTCTGCTTTTGTATGCCGTTATAGGCCTGTTGGGCGCGCTCGGCTACACCCTTGAGCCTGTTAATTACAAGCGCAGAGGACTGGCGGTCTTTTTTGTGTTCTGGTTAATGGGCGTCCTGATGGTGACGGGGGCTTATTACGCACTGACTCAACAGCTGAACCTGGAAATATTCCTCATCTCAATTCCTGTCAGTCTCTACACGTCACTCCTGTTATTGAGCAACGAAATTCGGGACTTTGAAAGTGATTCTAAACAGGGAATCAGAACCCTATCGGTGCGTGTGGGCTATGAAACAGCAACAAAGCTGTATTATCTGCTCTTAGTGAGCATCTTTGTCAGTGCCGTGTCACTGAGTTTTTTACAGGTTATCAGTCATTCATGGTTGGTGATCTTGAGTTTACCAGTGGCGCTGATACCGCTTAGGTATCTTGATAAAACCGCTGAGGAGAGAATTCCAGTTACCCCGTTGACGGGTAAAGCGTTTTTTCTCTTTGGCGCATTGTACTGTGTTGGTTTGCTGTTATCGGCGTAAGAGTTTCGGCTTTTCGGGATAGCGACTAAATAACTACCTCTGCTGAACTGAAACGACCTCCTTTTGGTGTATACTCATGCCCCAGATCAAACTCTCCTCAAGAGAGAGTATCCACGGGTGAAGGCTTTGAATGACCTATAAATAGACGTTAATTAGAGCTTTCAAATTCAAACCCTCGACAAGAAGCTTTACTGGGAGTCTCCGAATGAGCGTAATCCGTCAAGACGATTTAATCAGTAGCGTTGCTGATGCACTGCAGTTCATCTCTTACTATCATCCACTTGATTTTGTACAAGGTGTTCACGAAGCCTACCTGAAGGAAGAAAATCCGGCTGCAAAAGATGCGATGGCGCAGATCCTGATCAACTCCCGTATGTGTGCTGAAGGCAAACGTCCAATCTGTCAGGACACCGGTATCGTAACTGTATTCATCAAAGTAGGTATGAATGTACAGTGGGATGCATCAATGAGCGTAACGGACATGATTAACGAAGGTGTTCGTCGTGCTTACACTCATCCAGACAATGTACTGCGTGCTTCTATTCTGGCTGACCCAGCAGGCAAACGTCAGAACACGAAAGACAACACACCAGCCGTTATCCACTATGAGATTGTGGAAGGTGACGAAGTAGAAGTTCACGTTGCTGCGAAAGGCGGTGGTTCTGAGAACAAATCTAAGATGGTGATGCTGAACCCATCTGACAGCATTGTTGATTGGGTTGTTAAAACGGTTCCAACAATGGGTGCGGGCTGGTGTCCACCAGGTATGCTGGGTATAGGTATTGGTGGTACTGCTGAGAAAGCAGCGGTAATGGCAAAAGAATCCCTGATGGACCCAATCGACATTCACGAGCTGCGTGAGCGTGGTCCTCAGAACCGAGTTGAAGAGCTGCGTCTGGAGATCATGGATGCGGTGAATGATCTGGGTATAGGTGCTCAGGGTCTGGGTGGTTTGACGACCGTTCTGGACGTTAAGATCATGGATTGCCCAACGCACGCGGCATCTCTGCCAATCTGCATGATTCCTAACTGTGCAGCAACGCGTCATACACACTTCACACTGAAGGGTGATGGCCCAGCGGTTCTGACACCTCCAAGTCTTGATGACTGGCCAGATGTTACGTTTGAAGTAGGTTCTAACACTCGTCGCGTTAATCTGGATGAGATTACTCCAGAAGATGTTAAAGAGTGGAAGGTAGGCGAAACTGTTCTGCTGAACGGTAAGATGCTGACTGGTCGTGATGCAGCTCACAAGAAAATGGTTGAGATGCTGAACAACGGTGAAGAACTGCCAGTAGACCTGAAAGGCCGCTTCATATATTACGTAGGTCCTGTTGATCCTGTACGTGATGAGGTTGTAGGCCCTGCGGGTCCAACTACTTCAACTCGTATGGATAAATTCACTCGTCAGGTTATCGAAAGCACAGGCCTTCTGGGTATGATCGGTAAATCTGAACGTGGTCCTGTTGCAATTGATGCGATCAAAGATAATGAAGCCGTTTACTTGATGGCTGTGGGCGGTGCTGCTTACCTAGTATCTAAAGCGATTACTAATGCTGAAGTACTTGCCTTCCCAGAAATGGGTATGGAAGCAATTTACGAGTTCGAAGTTAAGGATATGCCGGTAACCGTTGCGGTGGATACTTCTGGTGAATCTGTGCATACAACCGGACCTGCTAAATGGAAAGATATTATTGCAAAGCAGGCATAAGCCATTAAGTTTGCAATAACTAAAAAGAGCAGCCAGTGGCTGCTCTTTTTTTGTTTGTAAACAATGGGTTAAAAATTATAATAATACCAAGGTCTTATTATGTTGTACTTTGGTGCCGGTGTCTTAAAACCCTGAGCGAGATCAAGTTTTGTGCGACGCAGCAGGCATATACTTAACCCAAGCTTTTTGTTTTGCAAAGGGGAAAGCATATGAAAACTAAACTGGGTTTGCTGTTAGCTGCTTCTATCTCGTTCTCTTCATCTGTAATGGCAGATTCTGAGGCAATGATGCAGGCTGCAGGTAAAGAGTTATTTAACAAGTGCTCTGCATGTCACTCACTGGACGAGAGCAAAAACGCTTTCGGCCCAAGTCTGATTGGTGTTGTTGGTCGTCAGGCAGCTTCTCTGCCACGTTTCGCATACTCTGATGCGCTGAGAAATTCTAATATTACTTGGGATGAAGAGAATCTACGTAAGTGGATTGCGGGTAACGACACTTTTGTTCCAGGTACTCGCATGCGTCACGTTGAGATTACTGACAAAGCAGAACAGGATTACCTGATCGCTTACTTGAAAACACTGAAGTAACTCTGAGTCAATTCGGTATACAAAAAAGCCACGTTAACGTGGCTTTTTTATTATCGGTAAATCATTGCTGAGTTTCTTGGGGTTGTAACAAGCCTTTCTTGTGCATGCGCACAAGAAATAATGGGTCTGAGCTTAGTGCTTCTTAGTTAAGAAGCGTCCAGCAGTTTCCTTTGCTCAGCCATGTAGCGTGGCATTGGGCCCGCATCTTCATAAATCTCTTCGCCATCTTCAATGCGAATTACCTTATTCCCAGGTACATAAGGCATTTTGGCTTCCAGTTCATTCAGAGCTTCATGGATCAAAGTCGCGACGACATCGTCCTTGGAGAGTTGATACATTCTGGCCAGTGCTTCCAGTTTGATATCATCACCCTGGTAAATGGACAGCGTTTCTTCTTTGCGGCCGTTTACTTTACGTGCTCGGTTTTCCCATTCGTTGAGCAATCTGGATAAGCTTTCATTTCCCATTACAATTCCCCTTCAGCAAGACTGTCATCTTTCAGTTTAGATAGGTGGCATTGTATTGCCAGTTTATATCGCATAACGTGGTGCAAAATTTTCAGTTCGGCACTCAGGCCATAAAGTCTTTATCGACAGGTTGTGCGCCGAATTTATAGGACTCAGGAAATTCTTATGGCAAAAATTCAAATCCTAGTAGGTACAGTCTATGGAAATGCTCTGGATGTGGCAGAGATGTGTTTGCAGCAACTCGAGCAAAAAGGACATGAAGTGGAACTGTTGCGTCAGCCTGATATAGAAGATATTCCCGCAGATACGACCGATACCTTGTTAGTCTGTACATCAACCACAGGGCAGGGGGAAATTCCGGATAGTCTTTTAAAGCTGTATTGCCAGTTACAGGATCGTTTACCAGCAATGCCCCATGCTCGATACGGTTTGATTACCCTTGGTGATAGCTCTTATGACACCTTTGCGGAAGCAGGGGCTTTGATGGAAGCTTTGTTAGAGGAATTAAAGCTTCAGCGTGTTGGGTCACCATTGGTGATTGATGCCTGCGAAACAATGGCGCCTTGTGAAGAAGCAGAACCCTGGGTGATTAGCTGGAGTGATCTTCTGACAGAATCTGCCTGAATGTAATATTGATTCGGGCTGACTTGCAACGTTTCGTTTTTGGTAGGGAATGCTCCCATGATTGTTGAACACCAGATCCCATCCAGAGCAGTGAGCCTGAAGTTAGGTGAATCTCTTTAAGATTATCTTTAAGCTTTTTATGCCGGAGCAAAAAACGCCTTTCGGCACCCAAAGAAATACTGGCAACAATTGGGTCTGGTCCGAGTTCTGGTTCATTGTACTGGTGCCAGCCCATACTGTCATTGCCATCCCGGTATAAGTTAAGAAGGGCGGCATTGAAGTGCTGGCCAGTATATTGCTCAATCAATTCTTTGATCCGGAATACTGCTGGATGCCAGGCGTCAGCTTCCATCTTTAATCTGGAGTAGGTGTAACTGATCCCGGGATCAGCCATAAAGTTTTGTAACCGGGGGATTTTAACCCAGCGCCCGAACATGAAAATCTCATCTTGTTTCCAGCTGACTTCTGCCACGAGTGAATCAAGGCAGTTTTGGACCATGGCTGCAGGGACAAACTTCTCACTAAGCCAACATTCGGCATTCTCTGGAGATAGATCTATTTTGTTCACTTCAGTACTTCCATGATGTCGCCTTAATGCAGCTGAATATAATCCAACCCAGTTTTGCTGATTAAACTAATATGAGTAGAACAGAAAAATCAGGAGCTGACTATGAACGATGTTACCTCTCTTGCCACAGAAGAGTGTGAAGCCTGTAAAGCCGGAGCTCCAAAAGTCTCCGACAAGGAGATCGAGGCGTTTTTGCTACAATTTTCCGATTGGCAGTTGTTAGAAAAAGACGGCATTAAAATGTTGTACAAAGAATATTCCTTCAAAGATTTTGCCAGTGCTTTGGCTTTTACTAATCGTGTTGGAATACTTGCGGAAGCTCTGCAACATCACCCAGACATTCTAACCTCTTGGGGAAAGGTCGCCCTGACCTGGTATACCCACAAAATAGGTGGGTTGCACAGGAATGATTTTCGTTGTGCGGCCAGAAGTGATCTACTGCTTACTTAGGATATGCTTTTTAGATTACACCTCCAGACTTAAGAGTTTATCGGGCTTAACAGGACATGTTCGCAGGTTCCTTAGTCACGTCACATGCTGCTAGAATATGCGCTTTATTTAGTGGCGGTGGAGTTAAATAACAATGGAACGTAGATTCCGGTTGGTTCTGGCATGTCCTGATAGGGTTGGAATTGTGGCGATGGTGAGTAATTTTATCTCCAGTCACGGTGGTTCTATTTCTGATGCGAATCAGCATTCTGATCCCACAACGGGTTGGTTCTTTATGCGCGTTGAAATCAGTTCATCCACTTTGCCATTTTCTATCGATGAACTGAAAGACGCGTTCTCGCCGATCGCTAAATCATTCAATATGGAGTGGGAAATTTCTGACTCCGGATCACCTAAGAAAGTTGTCCTGATGGCAAGTCGTGAGTCTCACTGTCTCGCAGATCTTTTATACCGCTATCATGAGGGCGAGCTGGACTGCGAAATTACCTGTGTAATCTCTAATCATGATGACCTGAGAAGTATGGTGGAGTGGCATAATATTCCTTACCACCATGTGCCCGTTGATAAAGAAAACAAGCAGCCGCATTTTGATGAAGTGAATCGTCTGATTCGTGAAAACGACACCGATGTGGTTGTACTGGCGAGATATATGCAGATTCTTCCTGAGTCGATCTGCAGTGATTATGCCCATCGCATTATTAATATTCACCACAGTTTCCTGCCATCCTTCGCAGGGGCTAAACCTTACCATCAGGCCCATGACAGAGGGGTTAAACTGATTGGTGCCACTTGCCATTATGTCACTCAGGAACTGGATGCAGGTCCGATCATTGATCAGGACGTCATCCGTATCAGCCACCGTGATCTGCCAGAAGATATGGTCCGTTTGGGTCGTGATGTTGAAAAAACGGTTCTTTCCCGGGGTCTAAGGTGGCACCTTGAGGACAAAGTTTTGGTGCAAGGCAATAAAACAGTCGTATTCAATTAACACATAAGTTTACTAGCTTTTTGTATGAGTTCGATTTGCTTGCGGAGAGCCTAGGATAGGTGTAAACATAGTACCTATCTGGGGCCTCGCTTCCTGGTTCAATGGAGCTGGCCAAATATTCACCAGCGGCTAAATCTGCTGGTTTTGGAGGAATGATAATGTTGAGATCCGTGAAAGCTCAGGACTATATGTGTGAAGACCTGATCACGTTCACCCCGGAAACAGATCTGTTTGAAGCGATCAATCAACTGCTCGAGTATCGCATTACTGGTGCGCCTGTGATTGATAAAAATGGAGCGCTAGTTGGTTTGCTTTCTGAAGCTGATTGCCTGAAAGCTATCCTCACCCTGACTTACCACGAAGAAGAGATGGGTGGTTATGTAGGGACCTATATGACTCCTGAGGTGCATACCATTAGCCATGATGCGGATATCATCAAAGTGGCAGAAGAGTTTATTCACAATAAACGTCGTCGCTTGCCGGTTGTTAAAGATGGTAAACTTATTGGCCAGATTAGCCGCCGTGATGTTCTTAAAGCTGTTGAACAGTTTGCGATGGATGGCTAAGTAACATTTTGCATGTAGAAGCCGCAGCAGGTCTGCGGCTTTTTTGTCTTTAGGTACACAGAACTCGATGAGTTATAAATTCCCGGAATCTCCTATACTGTTGTATCCCTCCCTTGCCGAACAGGTAGGTGTAGAGGCTGCTGTATTGATGTCGCTCTACCAACAACAGTGGCAGAGAATGCAGTCATTATCCGGCACAACACCAACTTCAGAACTCATCTTGTCACGAAGCCAGTGGCTTTCGTTGGCTAAATTCTGGGATGAAGATACCCTTGCTCAACTCACCAGCGTATTGGTTCAGCATGGATTGCTCGACGCAACTTATGCGCATGATGGCAGGGTCTCCATTCGATGTCTTGATGCTGAAGTGGGAAGTGAAGCTGATAATGTCGTCCGGTCCGGGGTTGAGGAAACTGAAGAGTTAGTTGAAATCGTTCGCCGTTTGCCAGTGGTTGAAACTGTAGAAGAGGTTTCGACTCATTTGAATTCTCATTCTGGGCAAGCAGTGGAATCAACACCTGACGATACACCCTATTACCCGGATAACAGCGTA
>JASBRM010000272.1 GCA_030149405.1 Neptuniibacter sp.
GCTACAAAGCGAGCTGTTCGAATCAGAGCCTTGGAGGGTACACAGCCTGTATTCAGACAGTCGCCGCCCATTTTATGTTTTTCTATCAAGCTGACCTTAGCTTTAACGGCTGCTGCGATATAAGAGGTCACAAGGCCAGCAGAACCTGCGCCAATGACCACAAGGTTAGTATCAAAACTTTCGGGTTTTTGGATGCCTGCATAGATCTTGCGGGCCTGAATCAGATCGACAATTTTTTTTCCGATCAATGGGAATAGCCCAAGTAGGGTGAATGACAGCAGCAATGCGGGGGACAGAATCCCAGAGAGGTCTTCCAACTTACCCAGTTGTGTACCCGCATTCACATAAACGATGGTGCCTGCAAACATGCCCAACTGGCTTACCCAGTAAAACGTCCAGGTTTTAATAGGTGTCAGTCCCATGCCTAAATTAATCACAAAGAATGGGAATATAGGAACCAGACGTAGCGTGAAGAGATAAAACGCACCCTCTTTTTCTATGCCTTTATTGATTGATTTTAACTGTCGGTTGAATCGCTGTTGGATAAGGTCACGTAATAAAAAACGAGAGAATAAAAATGCCAGCGTTGCACCGATGGTGCTGGCAAAAGAAATGATTAACACACCTGTTGTGAGTCCAAACAGAGCGCCTCCAGCCAGTGTCATGATTGCGGCGCCAGGTAGTGACAATGCGGTTACCAAGACATAAATGGCAAAATAGATTGCGACTGTTTTAAAAGGGTTATCAGAATAGTATTGATCAAAGCTGGCCTGGTTCTGTTTTATAAACTCAAGGCTGAAGTACTGGCCAAGATCAAAAGCGAAAAATGCAGTGATGGCTAAAACAAGGAAAATGATTAATGGGAGCTTTTTCATATTGGCCGCTCAATTCAGAAACTTAAGGTTATTGCGCTCTTAGTCCTGAAAGATAGCCGAAAAGTTCAAATAAGGGAGCACAAGGCTCCCTTATAAGAAATTTATTGCAGAGTTTAAACTTTAAAGAAGGACAGCGAAGATTTAACTGCACCGGCCTGACTGGAAAGGTCAGTAGCCGTAGCGGCCAACTCTTCTACCAGTGCGGTGTTCTGTTGAGTCGCACTGTCCAGCTCAGACACAGTACCATTAATGGAGAGTATGCCTGCGGTTTGTTCTTTAGTTGCGACGGTAACAGTATCCACAATCTCTTTGACAGATTTCATGCTGCTGATGAGGTTTTCAATCACTTCGCCAGAATGCTGAACACGTTCAACACCTACGTTGACCCTTTGTACACTGTCTCCGATCAGGCTCTTAATATCACCGGCAGCAGTTGCAGAGCGTTGAGCGAGGTTGCGCACTTCGCTGGCTACTACCGCAAATCCTTTACCACTTTCACCAGCTCTGGCTGCTTCCACGGCAGCATTCAATGCCAGTAGGTTGGTCTGGAAAGCAATTTCGTCGATAACCACAATGATCTGATCGATCTTATTACTGGACTCCTGAATCGAGTCCATTGCATCAACCACCTTGGCAACAGATTCTTCACCTGCTTCAGCTGTTCTGGACGCATCCTCGATTAAATTAGCAACATCCTGAGCATTTTCAGCGGTTTTCTGTACAGTGGAAGTGATCTCTTCCATGCTTGCCGCTGTTGTTTCCAGGCTGACGGCCTGGCTTTCAGTTCGGCTTTGCAGAGAATTGTTGGCACTTGCCAGTTCTGCAGAACTGAGGGATACATTTTCTGATGAGCTGGTCAGGTTATGAACCACCGATGTTAGTTTGTCTGCCATGTTGTTGGCATCACCACAAAGCTGACCAAAGATGCCCTCGTAGTCAGCGGTTATACGCTCTCTCATATCGCCCTGAGACATGCGACTCATCATATTTACGACATCACCCAGCGCCGTTTCGGTTACTTCCATAAGTGCGTTTAGCTCTGAGGTTAAACGAGCGAAGAAGCCTGAGTCATCGGAGAGGTTGATACGGTTAGTCAGGTCACCTTTGGCGGCAGCAGAAACCAGATTTTGGATTTGGTCTTCAATATTGCGTTCCAGTGTGACATCGTTCCATTCAACCACGTAACCGATACGAGAACCATTTTCCAGTACAGGGGTAATCATCAATTTTAGAATGCGACCACCAATAGAAATCTGAGCTTTATGGGGTGTATTAAGATTCTTCAGAAGTTTACGCTGATGCTTTGGTGAATCATGGAAGATATCGATATTACTTCCGATTAAAGTACCCGGATCGAAGTTAGGTAGTTCTTTTTGGATGTCCGCCTTGGCTTCTTCCATCATTTGGCGCAGAGCGTCATTATGGTAGATGATATCCAGATTGGCATCTGCCACCATTACATTGGCATTACACTCATCAAGAGCTTTTTTAATGCGTCCATTCTCTTCAGCAAGCTTGCTTTCCTCTTCAGCCTTTTTCTGAAGTTTTGAGATCAATTGGTTCAAAGCATTGTAGATCTCATAGATCTCATCTTTTTTGGAATTCTGGATACTAACTGGCTGGATATTGCTTTCATTGTTCGTCGCAAGACCTTTAACGGTATCACGCAGGCTGTTCAAAGGTGTAATCAGCGACCTTTGTGAAGCCCGTAGTGCGAACAGCATAAAAATGATGAAAATGATGAATGTGATAACCACAGTAATCTGACTGAGATAAGCGCCTTCCACCTCTTTTAGCAGGTCTTCCTCGGTGTGCTTAACGATACGCTCTAGCATAAGATCAACTTTTTCGTTGATAGCATTAGCAGCGGAATCAAAATCTTCCATCATGAGGTTACCGCCGGCAGGGCCATCATCAACATAGGCTCGAGCCATAAAACTACCGACCTGATAGTAGCTCTCAAAGATAGGGATCAGGCTTTGATATTCCTCTGCATGCTTGGGGTCCAGCTCTACCATTGCTGCTATTTGTTGCTTGAATATATCCGCATATTCTTTGGCAACATCGAAGCCATCATCCAGCCCATCTAACCCTCGGGTAGCACTAATATCAGTGAGCCACTGCTGAACCTGAACAACAGACATTTTCAGGTCTTTTGCAGTCAGAAGAAGAGGGACTTCCATATCGTGAATCTTTTCAGATTGCTTGGCCACGCTGGAGGTTTCGTAAAACAGAATAGCTGACTGCAGTAAGAGTAAGCCTGCGAAGATGGCCAGAATTTTTTTAATTCTGGATGCGATACTTTGGTCCATTTTTTTCTCAGTGAATCAGTCGGGTAATTGTTTTTTAGGTTAATCTAACCTCATGATTGTTACACTTCAATCATTGAGGCAAATGGATAGATGTGAGGTGGTACCGATATGGGGGCTTTCAAACTCACTTATCTAATGTTTTTTGTCAGAAGAGAGATTTAGTGTTGTTTTGAGGGCCAGCTTTGCGTACTTATTGTAAGTTGCCTCGGCGTTTACAACCGCCAACAAGAAACCGTGTTTTCCATCCCTGAATCCTTGCCTGAACAGATAAGTTCTGAGAAATGCCCAAAGGCCTTTTAGAAAGGCTTTGGAAACGGAGCTTTGTTTGCCCTCTTCATAGAGCTTTTCAGCTCCCAGCGTGGAATAGAGGTTGGCTTTTTCAACGGCTTGATCGAGAGAGTCATAGGTGTAATGCAAAATGGGATGTTGTAAGTTGGCTGTTGTACCAGTGCAGATTACTCGTTCATGTACAACATCATCCGTGAATTGAGCGCTTTCTCTACGAAATAAACGCAAAACATAGTCCGGATACCAGCCGCTGTGCCGCATAAATCGGCCGCAGAAATTAGAAGACCTGGGTAGCTGATAACCATCAACAGAATCGGCTCTGTTAATGGCTTCGAGGATCTCGTTTTGGGATTCTTGAGTGATTCTTTCGTCTGCATCAATGGAAAGAACCCAGGGTTGAGTCGCCAGTTCTAAAGCTCTTTGCTTCTGCTTACCAAAACCTGGCCAATCAGTAATGTGAACTTTATCGGTAAACTCTTGGCAGATACTGACAGTATTATCGTTGCTGCCTGAGTCAAGAACGATAATTTCATCTGCCCAGCTAACTGATTCAAGACACTTACGAATATTATTCTCTTCGTTTTTACAGATGATGATCACGGAGAGCATGAGGTTTCCTTATGCTTGAGTTCCTCATTTCTTATTGCATGGTAAAGAAGAATAAGCATCATGCCATAAGTAACAGAAACACTTGTATGCATTAGGGGGGC
>JASBRM010000273.1 GCA_030149405.1 Neptuniibacter sp.
CATCATCAGGTTCGCAATGCTGCCGGTATGTTCGACGTCTCCCATATGACGGTTGTAGACGTGACCGGTACCGATGCAAAAGAATATCTGCGTTACCTTCTGGCGAATGATGTCGCTAAGCTCAAAGATAAAGGTAAGGCGCTCTACAGCGGCATGCTGAATGATGACGCAGGCGTCATTGATGATCTCATCGTTTACCTGATGACGACGCCTGGTGTATCCGGTGAATGGTTCCGGGTTGTAGTGAACTGCGCAACCCGTGAAAAAGACCTGCGCTGGATGGCTGACCATACCGCAAGTTTTGATGATGTCGCGCTTACCGAACAACCAGAGCTTTCCATGATTGCCGTTCAGGGCCCGCAGGCTATCGAATTGGCGAAGCAAGCCGTGAGTGAATCACGCGCGAATCTGATTGATCAGCTCAGTGTTTTTCAGGGGCTGGAGTCTGAAGGCTGGTTTATTGCCAGAACTGGTTATACTGGTGAAGATGGTCTGGAGATCATGCTTCCTGAAGATGAAGCTGCTGATTTCTGGCAGGCACTGTCCGATGCAGGTGTGAAGCCTTGTGGTCTGGGTGCTCGTGATACTCTGCGACTAGAGGCGGGTATGAACCTTTACGGTTCTGATATGGATGAAACGGTATCACCACTGGCTGCCAATATGGGTTGGACGATTGCTTGGGAACCTGAAGACCGTGTCTTCATTGGTCGCGAAGCTTTGGAACAACAAAAAGCAGCGGGTGTGACAGAAAAACTTGTTGGTCTGGTGATGGAATCCCGTGGTGTATTGCGTGCTCACCAGAAAGTTATTGTTGATGGCGCGGGTGAAGGTGAAATTACCAGTGGTAGCTTCTCACCAACTCTGGGATACTCCATCGCAATGGCTCGAGTGCCAACAGCGACTCAGGGCAGTGCAGACGTAGAAATTCGTGGTAAGCGAGTGCCTGTAAGAGTTATTCGACCTTCATTTGTCAGAAATGGCAAAAAGGTTTTTGATTAAGATTTAGTAAAAGACCCAAAGGGGTAGGAAAGACAGATGAGTAACATTCCTTCTGAACTGAAATACGTAGCCAGCCATGAGTGGATTCGTGATGAGGGCGACGGTACAGTTGTGATCGGTATCACTGACCATGCACAGGATCTTCTGGGTGATGTCGTGTTTGTTGAGCTACCTGAAGTAGGTGCTGAAGTTGCAACTGGTGATGAATCAGGTGTGGTTGAGTCTGTAAAAGCGGCTTCTGATATTTATGCACCTGTGGCTGGTGAAGTTGTAGCGGTTAATGAAGAGCTGGAAGATTCTCCGGAGTTGGTTAACTCTGACCCATATGGCGATGGTTGGTTCTTCAAAGTTAAACTGTCTGATGCAGAAGAACTGAGCAGTCTGCTGGATGGTGAAGCATACGCAGAAGTGTGCGAATCTGAGGCCTAAGCCTTACCAAGTCATCTGACTACTGCAAAGAAATTCTTTTGTCCCGGCTATATGCCGGGACAGTCGTCTGTAAAAACTGGAAAAACATGTCACTGCAAATTCTCAAACTGAAAAGCGGGGCGGATCGACGCTTAAGAGGCGGTCACGTCTGGATCTACAGCAATGAAGTAGATACCCAACATTCGCCGCTGAAAAACTTTGAACCTGGTGAACAGGTGGTTGTGGAAACGGATAAAGGTAAGCCACTGGGTATAGCCTATATCAATCCTAATACCCTGATCTGTGCCCGTATGATCAGCCGCGACCTGAAATATACTCTGGATCGCTCCCTGATTACCCACCGTTTGAAAGTTGCGTTGTCGTTACGGGAAAGTTGTTTCTCTGATGACTGCTATCGTCTGGTCTTTGGTGACAGTGATGGTTTACCGGGTTTGGTGATTGATCGTTTTTTCAATGTCTTCGTAGTACAGATATCAACAGCCGGTATGGAACTGGTGCTCGATGAGATTATCGAGGCGCTGAATAAGGTTTTCACCCCAGAAGCTATTCTGCTCCGTAATGATGGCAAAATGCGTAATCAGGAAGGTTTGGAAACTTACACTGAGGTTGTTCAAGGGGATATTCCTGAGCTGTGTCCGTTGATGGAGAACGGCGTGCCGCTAGTTGCTCCGTTGGAGCGTGGTCAGAAAACCGGGTGGTTCTATGACCATCGTAATAACCGAGCACAATTGCAAAAACATGTGGAAGGCAAACGTGTTTTGGATCTGTTTAGTTATGTCGGAGGTTGGGGAGCGCAAGCCTTGGCAGCAGGTGCTAATCAGGCAATTTGTGTTGATGCCTCGCACTTTGCTCTGGAAGTGGCGGCTGAAAATGCGCGAATTAATAATGCGGCTGAACGTTTTGAAGGTTTCCACGGCGATGCCTTTGATATCTGTAAGAACCTGATTGAAGAGAAAGAAAAGTTCGACATCGTTGTTCTGGATCCGCCAGCATTTATCCAGAAGAAAAAAGATGTGCGTAACG
>JASBRM010000295.1 GCA_030149405.1 Neptuniibacter sp.
TAATCCTGTATTGATCTTTAGGCTCGAAGCGCCTCAAGTTTTCTAACAAAGCGGTTCTCTTGTTTGGTGCATCAAATGGGGAGGAGGCGTGAGGGATATTCACATCCAGATCAAATGCATAGCTAGTGAATGCCTTGACAATATTACTGCCAGAAAGACCATCGTCTGTATCTCCTAATACATCTGATGCGCGAGTCAAAAACATGCTTGGTATTCCGTGCACTGAATACTCCTTTGGTGGTTAACTATTTCTCATTTAAGTCAGAATTAAACTCCGCTTTAGGTAAAAGCGGTATCCAGCCTGGCCAAAGTCACTGCATGTGGAAGCTAATATTCTGCAGTGACCCTTGGTAGATCAGTGATATAGTAGCTAAGTAACTACCACTGATACAGCAACTCATCAATTAGATCAAAACCTGCGCCCTCTATAATATAATCAGCAATACGCTGGCTGGCGTCACGCAAGGCACTCATTGACGGATGAATATAGTGCGCGTTGACCCCTTCACGAGCGTGGCAACATAGTTCGTCAATGAGTATGTGATTGATTGCCAGTTCAGCCCCGATGGTCTTATAGGTGCGTCTGAGGTCATGATTGGTTACGGCAATGCCTGTTTCTTCCTGTACGATCTTGCGAACTGCCTTCGTGTCCCAGTAATGGCCTCGGCAACTGACCCCTGGAAACAGATATTCCACATCAGAAGGTAAATGACCCTGGCGATTCTTCACGATAGCTTTCGTTACTGAGTTCAACGGCAGTGTTGCTTGCTCACCACCTTTTTTGATAATAGTGAATTGCGAACGTTCTAGGTCAATATCAGCCATGCGGAGTGTCATAGTCCCCATCAATCTGACACCTGAGAAAAGCATGAACAGTAAAGCGTCTCGGCCATTACGAAGTGCGGATGTATGATCATGATGCCTGAGATTAAGGACTGATCGAAGGTATGAACCAAACTCGGATTCGTCCAATCGAACAGACCGTCTATTGGTTCGGTTGATATTGATACCTAACTGCTTCATCGCACGGCTTACTGGGTTTCGCACGAAGAGCCCGGAATCATCATATTTAGACTGAGCCCAATTCCAGATAGAGCGGAGTATGCGCATTGCGTTATTTAACTGTGTCTGGCCCTTGGGCACTAAATTGAGGTAGACGACTTTTACCCGCTCAGGCGTCATGCTGTACAAAGGCTCATCGAGAAGATCAAACAGTAAGCTTTTAGACTTATCTTTAATCTCCTTTTGATAGCGTTTACTGAGCCTCCGCTCAGCAATGAACCCATCGCGCATGCGCTCCTCGCTATTCTCCATTGGGGAACCATAGATCATGTCTCTGAGAGAACGCTTGGCTCCGACGAGCTGCTTCTCGGCTTCTTGTTTTGCCAACTCCTCTAAAGCTAACTGTTTGGGATCACGCCCCTCCTGAATTTCTAGAAAAAGGCTATCTGCCCGTTTACGTAGATGTGCAAGGCTGATTTCGGCATTGCGTGCATCCCCAACTTTCATGATCTGGCGCTTATACATCTTGCTCTTGGCGGCTCCGCGTGGACGGATACGCGCATACAAACAGAAAACGCTCTCAGCGTAGGATTGGTGCGGCTTTGCGCGAACTGCAAGATGACTATCAGCATCGTAAATGTATAGTTCTTTGCTAAAGCCACCCTGGTTGATTCGCTTCTCAACAGACCGTAGATTGGGCTTGGAAAACTTGATACGGTTAGCGGATATTGCTCCCATGGGATCTCCCTGCATATGGTTTTATGGCTAAAATTAGGGATGCAACTGGGAGACAAATGGGCGAAACTTTTGGAATCCCAGGCATCTTTCGAGTAACGTCGAAAAGATGCCTAGATAAAGAATATCCTTATTTTTCAGAATGTTACAACATCCTGAAGAAACAACGGGTAACTTGCCTAAACATCGGGTGACGCTAGGAAACAAGCTTATTTGAATTATTCAAAATCCCTTGCCTTCACGGGCGTGCCGGTTCGAGTCCGGCCGCTGGTACCATCAGATTCAAAAAGAAAAGGCCCGCTCTTCGAGTGGGCCTTTTCTTTTTGCCTGGCCGCACTGCAACCCCTCTTTTTTGAGAGGGGGCGTAATTTCACAAGAGAAATTACGATCCGTCCGGGTGTAGACAGACAAGTCTACCCTACCCCGGCACCAACCCAACCAACCTTCCGTCTTTACCAGCCTGATGCTCAACCTTAAACCCAGCCACCAGCGTATACAACTCACCACCATCCCAGTCTTTAGAACCTTCAGCAAAACAACACCGATTTAATTCAGTAATCGCTTCACTCAGTTCAGGCGAAACCTTATCTAACACCGAGTTAAGCTGCTTACTCTCTGGAAAAGCAAACTGCGCCCAGGCTGCAAGCTCTTCACGGGCTGCTTTAGCATGATTCTGCTGACAGGCTTTTTTCAAACCAGACAGTGAAAAGGATTTAACCTGTGGGGTAATTTCCTGATGGGTTTCAGCAGTCTGTTTTTTACGCGATATAAACAGGGTGATCACACTGCCCAGACCAGCGCCCAAAAGCAGAGCAACAGCAATAATCAGCCAGGAAGCTTTATCCCATAAACCAGTCTCCTCCTGAACCTGCACGACCTCATTTCCAGGCTGCAGTGGGTTCTGGGTAGCCGTCTGAAGCTGTATTAATTGAGCTTGTGGAGCCACGACCGGATCAGCTACAGCACTTTGCTGTATAGCACTGAATGCACCCGGAGCTACGTTATAGGTTGTGGCCTCTATAACAGCAACCTCTTCCTGATTTGTCTCTGTGTTCCACCAAGGCAGGCGAATCTCCGGCAGAGTTACTGTGCCTTCCTTGCTTGGAATAACGGTTACTTCCAGCGTCATATCAAGCTCTATGGCGTTATCCCCAAAACTCTGATCAAATTTAGGTTTATCGCTGTATTGTTTTAGCCCGGTTACTTCAGGCAATTTCAGTTCGGAAAACTGGTCTTGAGTGGTACCTTCAGCCGTTAATTTGATTGTACGGGTAACGGGTTCTCCCACTTTCCATTCGTCACTGCTTAGCTCATCTTCTAACTTCAGGGCATTGGCTGTAATCCAGTTATTACCGCTGAATGCTGCTGGAATAGGTTGTACATCCAGTACATAATCATCAGCTCTCAGAAAGATACGTTGCAGCGCCCTTGAATTTACAGAACGTGCTTGTGCACTCGGAATAGACGCACTGAGTTTGGCACTCTCAATTTCAAGAGGGCCGCTTTGCTGCGGTGTAATAACCCAGGATTGCTCAACCACCATGATGTTCCGCCCCTGCAACTGCTGACGATACTGGCGTTGTTCGCCTAATGGCTGAATCAGGGCTTTACCCTTTCTTACTTTAGGCTCAACAAATTCAGCATTAAAGATACGCTGGCCTAAGACAATATTGACCTGATAGATCAGTGGCTGCTGCACCAATGGGGTTTTATCAGAG
>JASBRM010000296.1 GCA_030149405.1 Neptuniibacter sp.
CCTCTCAGGCCGGATCATTCGATCCGGCCTTTTACTTTCTAGAAATCACAAAATTTTTTATAAATGCTATTGATAGTAATTATCATTTGCGTATAATGGGTTTCAACACGTTGGGACAGGTTCTCCCTCACTGACCTTTCCTGCTCCTGATTGGGTTGCCCCTGATTTGGTAAAACGTGCGAATGTGATATCAGTTTGTCGCCACAGGCTGATGGCTGAGAAACTCGACAGTTTCTCAGGCACATGGCTCTTGTCATTGAAGCGAATTGCTTTACAGGCTCCTTTTTAGGAGCCTTTTTTCTTTTATCTGCTAACTTGGTAATTGGCCTGTAAATTGCGTTGGCTAATATGTACATAAATAGTGCTGTTATCAGACGTGAATTTTACGTTTTTGCTCCAATAGGGAGCGGCTGCATTATGAAGATTTAGCACTGCACCAAGGTTGTGCAGGCCCTGAAAAATTATTCGTTATTCACTCAGGGTATACAGCAAAGCATTTTTTGAGTTCGGGAGTGGGCTTAATGGCAATTCGGGTAGCGTTACACCATAAAACCAAATACAAATTCGACCGTTTGGTTAATCTTTCACCTCATGTTCTCCGGTTAAGACCGGCTCCACATTCCCGAACACATATACACGGTTATTCATTAAAGATAGAACCTGAAGAGCACTTTCTGAACTGGCAACAGGACCCGTTTGGAAACTATCAGGCACGTTTGGTCTTTCCTGAGAAAACTAAGGAACTGAGTGTTGAGGTGGAAGTGATTGCTGATATGACAGTGATCAACCCATTCGATTTCTTTGTTGAAGAGTACGCTGAGAAATTCCCATTTACTTATGACAAACAGCTTAAAAAGGAGCTGAAGCCCTATCTGAAAGTTACGGATAAAGGCCCTTTGTTGAAGGAATTAGTTTCAAAGATAAGTTTGGAGCCTAGAGCAATCATCGATTTTCTGGTGGAAATAAACCAGAAACTGGAACAAGAGATCGATTATGGCATCCGCATGGAACCGGGTGTACAAACTTGCGAAGAGACGCTGACTCTAAAGAAAGGTTCCTGCCGTGATACAGGGTGGTTGCTTGTTCAGGTTCTAAGGCATTTAGGTTTAGCAGCGCGTTTTGCGTCGGGTTATTTGGTTCAACTGACAGCAGATGTTAAATCACTGGACGGACCCTCTGGCCCGGAAGAAGATTTCACCGATCTGCACGCCTGGTGTGAAGTGTATATTCCTGGTGCGGGTTGGATCGGTCTTGATCCAACATCAGGTTTGTTCGCTGGGGAAGGCCATATTCCTTTGGCATGCACTCCAGATCCAGTTTCAGCAGCGCCAGTGACAGGTGCAACTGACAAATGTGAAGTGGAATTTGAACATGCCAATGATGTCATCCGTATTCACGAAGATCCTCGTGTAACTAAGCCCTACAGTGAAGAACAGTGGCAATCCATTATGGATCTGGGTCACTCTGTAGATAAACAGTTACAGGAACAGGATGTACGCCTGACCATGGGTGGGGAGCCTACCTTTGTATCCATTGATGATATGGAATCCGCGCAGTGGAACACAGACGCTCTGGGTGATGACAAACTGAAGCTCGCGAAAGATCTACTGATTCGTTTGCGTTCTGAATATGCGCCTGGTGGCTTGCTCCATTATGGTCAGGGTAAATGGTATCCGGGTGAAGAGATCCCGCGTTGGGCTCTTGGGTGTTTCTGGCGTACCGATGGTTTGCCTTTGTGGAATAAACCAGAATATCTGGCCCGTGTAGATAAAGATTATGGCCATGATCTCGATGTGGCCGACAAGTTTGTTAAAGCCTTGTCCAAAAACCTCTCCTTAAGTGATGACTACATTATTCCTGCCTATGAAGATGCCCTGTATTACATGTGGCAGGAACAGAACATGCCTGCCAATATTGACCCGATGAAGGCAGATCTGGATTCTGATCTGGAAAGGAAACGTATTGCGCAGTTGTTGCAGCGTGGTTTAACCAAAGCAACAGGGTTTGTGCTGCCTCTGGCCTGGGATTATTACGAGTCCAACTGGCGTTCCAGCCCTTGGCCTATGCGTCGTGAGCAACTCGTACTGGTGCCGGGTGATTCTCCATTGGGTTATCGCTTACCACTTGATTCCCTTCCTGCTGTTGCTGAAGAGGAGAGGGAAGTTCAACCAGAATCTGATCCACATGCGATTGTGACGCCTCTTCCTGAAAAGAGCAGTTTCCATCTGCGAGCGGACACAATCAAAGAGATGCCAAGTGCAGATAAGGTCGAAACGGTTCTGACCGATGTGATTCGCACGGCGATCTGTATTGAACCGCGTAACGGCAAACTGTATTTGTTCCTGCCACCGCTCTCCTATCTGGAGCACTATGTAGAGCTGATCGCGGTCATCGAGAAAACAGCTGAAGACCTGGGTGTTCCGGTGGTGCTTGAGGGTTATGAACCGCCTAAAGATCACCGTTTGAAGAAGCTGTTGGTAACACCAGATCCAGGTGTCATTGAGGTGAATATTCACCCATCCAATAACTGGGATGAATTGGTAGATATTACTTCCCGTTTGTATCAGGCAGCACATGAGTGTCGTCTGGGCACCGAGAAATTTATGCTGGATGGCCGGCATACTGGCACAGGTGGTGGTAACCATATCACTATCGGTGGTACGACACCGGCAGATAGCCCGATGTTACGCAGACCGGATCTGTTACGTAGTTTGATTACTTACTGGCAGCATCATCCGGGCTTATCTTATGTATTCTCCGGCATGTTCATCGGTCCTACCAGTCAGGCACCGCGTGTGGATGAAGCGCGTGATGAAATGCTTTATGAGCTTGAGATTGCCTTCCAGCAGATGCCTGATGGCATTATCGATCAACCTTGGTTAGTAGATAGGATTCTTAGAAACCTGCTGGTGGATATGACCGGTAATACTCATCGTGCAGAGTTCTGTATCGATAAACTCTATTCACCAGGCAGTGCCAGTGGTCGTCAGGGTATTCTTGAGTTCCGTGGTTTTGAGATGCCACCTCATTCAAGAATGGCATTGGTGCAAGCCCTTCTTATTCGTGCATTGATTGCCCGTTTCTGGGATGAACCATATCACAAGCCACTCGCGCGTTGGGGTACGGAACTGCATGATAAATTCATGCTGCCGCACTACGCATGGTCTGATATTCGCAGTGTTGTTAAGGATCTTCAGGCTCATGGTATTCCTTTCCAGGAAGAGTGGCTGGCACCGTTTGAAGAGTTCCGTTATCCACACTATGGCCGTGTTCAAATCGACGATATTGAGATGGAACTGCGTTGGGCGATAGAACCCTGGCATGTGCTTGGTGAGGAGATCAGTAGCTTTGGCACATCACGTTATGTGGATTCCTCGGTTGAGCGTTTACAGGTAAAACTCACTGGTTTGGATGAAGGTCGCTATGTCGTTGCTTGTAACGGCGAGAGGATTCCGTTACGCAGTACAGGTCGTCACGGCGAGTATGTAGCCGGGGTACGTTACCGTGCGTGGCAGCCGCCTTCAGCACTGCATCCGACTATTGGAGTTCACGCGCCACTGAAGTTTGATGTGATTGATACCTGGAACGGCCACAGTATTGGCGGCTGTACTTACCGCGTAAGCCATCAGGGCGGTCGAAGCTATGAAACCTATCCGGTAAACAGTTATGAGGCGGAAGCACGCCGAGTAACCCGTTTTGATGAGTTTGGTCATACACAGGGGCCGATGAATATCACTACAGGAGCTCAGTTGGTTAGGGAATTTGAGCCTAATAACCATGACCCAATTCCAATGGCGATTCCAGATGATCAGATTTCAAAGGAATACCCACACACATTGGATTTGAGAGCGAGATAATTCCCCCAGAAAAATTAAACCCGGCATTGGCCGGGTTTAATTTAGAAGCCTTTAAAATTCACTTAAAGATACAGCTCTTAGCAAACTCCTTCGCTTCGTTGGCTGTCCAATCACCTTTTGGTTTTTCTTTAAGATCAACACACCATTCTTCACTTCCCACTTCTGGTGAGCATGCCTGAAGCAAAAAAACTGATGCAATAAGAGTTAAGGTAGCAAAGAACTTTTTCATAGTTGATCCTGTAATGCTGGAATGAAACAAATCGGTTATTAGGTTCTCACGTTATCGGCAGATGTCCGGTTTTCACCAGAATAATTGTTTCTTCTTCAACGTAAGGGAAGTGCTCACTCAAATGTGGGCTTCTGATCCAGCTCCCGGCAGGATAAGAGCCATGTTCGTCAATGAATGTTCCTGATAAAACGAGTATCTCTTCACCTCCAAAGTGGCGATGAGGCACAAAACGTTCACCCGGTGGCCATTTCACCAGAGCGGTGCCCTCAGAT
>JASBRM010000313.1 GCA_030149405.1 Neptuniibacter sp.
ACCCCAGGTATAGAGATACCTCTCACAAACCTTCTTCCCTCAGCTAGCAATTCTTTTCGGTTCATTCCTAACGGTGCTGAAACATAACCGCAGTCATACAGTTCTTGGACCGCAGAATCTTTCATCAAGTGATTAGTATTAAACTCAGGCAACTGATCGAGATTAATGAAGCAGCGATTCATGGCTTTAATGCTCTCACCGTTACAGCTCCTACTAGGTCCTCACCGTTTCGTAATAACAGTTCAAAAGCATCGTTCTTATCAAGGCTTTGAGCTACAGACTGAGCTTCTCTTATCCAGCCTTCAGCAACGAGATTCTCGAAGAAAGCAAATAACTCCGTCGCCACAAATGGCTGTTTTTGTAAAGGCAGCCGATAAGATAGAGGTATACCGCTGACTAGATAATCAGTGTCATAAATGAATTTGAACCCACCTTGATCGAGTTCTCTTAATTCACCAGCATACCGGGCATCATAAAACACTTGTGCGATCCTATTCATGACTATCCTTGATATGTGTGTTTTGGTTTACTCTTACCAACAGAAGTACTAAACCAGCATCAGATTTCAATAACAAAGGCGGGATCAAATCCGGTCTTTTCACCATACCCAACATACCCTAGTGGATTCGAAATAAGGCGAGTATTACCCACCATAGAATCCCGCTTTTCATGGGTGTGCCCATATATCCATATATCAGGCTGGAATTCATCGATGAGCTCACTAAGATCAGACGCATAAGCCCCATCTAAATAAGGATCGCCCACATCATTAAGGCACTCACGCAGAGGTGCATGATGAGTTATTACCACTGTTGGCCCAGGGTATTCTTTAGAAAGCTCAGACCTAAGCCATCTGACAGAATTAAGGTGTTCACAGATGGTCTCAGAAACCCGCAACCTTCTATAACTACCCCCAGTACGGATGCGGCGATAGTCATTCATCCGAGCAGCAATTTCTTGTGTGACAAGCAATGCACCAAATCTATCCTCATGAATTCGACAATCGGTCCATAGGGTACATCCAAGAAATCTAATGCCATTGAATTCGATACATTTGTTCTCGAGGATTTTTACATGCGATTCTTCACCTAATGCGCGAACGGCTCTAATACGTGAAGACGCTAGGTGACCACCGTAGTATTCATGGTTCCCCCATACCCATAATGCAGGCACACTTTCGGGCACGTTCTCTTCAATCCACGGCAGAGCGTTTTTAATAGTGCCTATATCCCCTGCCAATACAACAGCATCAACTTGTTCCAATAGCGATGAAGGTAATGATAATGGGGTGATTTCAATATGAAGATCAGAATAAACCAAAATTTTCATGACTCACACTCCCTCCCCCTCAGATGAACCATCGTTTATAGGCTTTACAGGTTTGGAGGCTTCTTCATCTGATATGAAATACACCGGGCCACCGAAGCGTGTTCGACGATTAGACTTCGAACGGAAATCCAACCATGTATTCCAGTCCCAAGCGTAATTACAAGGTCCTTCTCCAGGTATTATTGGGCAAGCAGTCCCAAGGGAGTCAGCATAAAACTCACTCCTCCATGGATTGGGAATATCAATCAACCGTACGTACGGGGTGTGATGGTTTGCAAAGATAGGAACTTTCTTTTCCAGCTCCTCAACTTGTGCTGACGTATTCAAGTAAGCAGCATCTGCCTTTATATCCATTAGCTCCTGATAGAGCTTGGCTGACAGCAAAACAAAGCTATCCTCACCGTTCCTCTTCTCTACGAAAACGACTTCAGGTCCAGATGTATTTGAGATCTGTCTTAGTATGCTATTCAGATTCCTTCGGAAGCGGGAATAAAAGAAAAACTGAGTCATGACTATGTTCTCCCTTCAATGCAACGATGCAATAAATGCAGGGCTTACTGACTTACGCCGCCCAGCATCAACCATCATGTAAATCCGATTTCGTGTCTCAAAAGCACCTGGCAAGTGAAACTTTAGGAGAGGCGATGTACGAACCCAGTGGCCGACAGATTCGGGCTGAGTCGAGTCGTAGAGAATTTCGTCCGCCATAAGCATTACGGGCTTTAGACCCTCAGCTGCAAATCGTGCAATGATTTTGTTGCTAAATTGGATATCAAACCAGGTCCAATACTTAACAATTCGAACGGGTTTAAAGGGAGCAATTTCATTCGCGATCAGGACAAGCTCTTCGAAAGGCCTATCAGTGTAACCGGCATCAAACAATTCACCCGGATCAAAGATATCTTCTAGGCTCATCGATAGCCCTGTGCCGGCAGGTGTATTTTGTTCTTTGGTAGAGCCCTTATCATCTTCTAATTTTTGTTTGAATTCTGAGCTTTCTTCTTCTTCCTTCTTTTGATGTTTTTTGTTTTTCATGTTGCACCTAACCTATCGATTTATGAGAGAACACTCACAGTACAGCACAATACAACCAACACCGCAACACATTGTTTTTAAAGGAG
>JASBRM010000314.1 GCA_030149405.1 Neptuniibacter sp.
TTTGCAAACGTTTAGACACCAGGCAGAGAATTTCATCTCCTATACTATGACCCAGAGAGTCATTAATGGTTTTGAAGCGGTCAAGATCCAGATAAAGAACAACGCCATAACTGCCATTTTCTCTGTGCAGATCAATGGCTGAAGATAAGCGATCGGTAAATAAACGGCGGTTTGGTAATTTGGTCAGCGGATCAAAATAAGCCAGTTCATGAATTTGCTTTTCCGCCTCTTTACGCAAAGTAATGTCACGCGCAGTCAGCAAGATATAATCTGTATCATCTAGATTAATCCTGTTCGCCCTCACTTCTACGGGAATTACACCATGGTCAGTAATAAAGCCATCCTCGTAAGTTGAGACTTCATCACTTGATAGCATGTTGTAAAAAGCCGTTAACGTCTGCCCCGAAAACTGCTGGCTGTAATTCGAAAGCATGTTGTCAATTAAATGCTCATCAGATTTACCCAGGACTTTTTCTGCCTCATTATTTACCCGGATTATCCTGGTCTTGAGGTCACAAAGGAACATAGCATCGCCAGCATTATCCATTAACGAACGCGAAAAATGTTCACTGCGTGAAAGTTCAGCAACAGAAGCATTCAGCTGAAGGTTTTTTTCCTGTCTGTCCCGCCATAATTCAGAAAAGTCCTGTACCAACGCCCCCAATTCATCACTGGAAGAATAAGGTAGTTTGTCACTTTGCTTATCCTTACCCAACTGTCCAATCCAATTAGCAATATTGACGATGGGTTTCGACAGGTATTTATAGAAGAACAACAGCAAAATTAAAGCGAGCACCACAGCATGCAATACCCCTAAGGTCATATTGGCGACAGCACGACTGGTAAAGTCACTAGCAATGTAGACCTTATCGATATCCACAAGTAGAGAACCGGTTTTACCACTGTTTTCTATAACCAGCTTTTCTTCAACACGAGTGTTAATTTTGAACTCTTCAGCGGCAAAGCGAGTAAGAACATTACTTTCTGATTCAGGTTCATGAAAGCTTGACGCAATGATATCGCCAAAATCATCTCTTAATTCAGCATGATAAATAGCTGGGTGGCTGATCAATGCATCTGTAACTATCTGAGCAGATGCGTCATCTAAGCGATACACGGCAGATGAGGCGGCATCCTTATGTAGGGATACGACTCGCTGAACACTCTCTAAAGAACTTTTAGTTTCCTGAATAAGGTCAAGATAAATCTGTATGGCAGTCGAAATTGAGCCTATTACAATTGCAATAAGCAGTACTGAACGAGCTTGTTTATAGGCAATATTGTTCTTGAATTTCGACGCCATCAATTCACCTCAAACCTACACCCGTTTTTAAATACCGGCGGTAAATCTCGTCGAAAACACCATTACTCTTGATGATTTTGAGCCCTTCATTAAAGCTTTGCGTCAGAGTTTCGTATTCTGGATACGCTTTACTGAAGCAAATATGAAAGTCAGTTTTTCCCTGATCTTCGAGAAATGTTGCTTTGATTTTATTTTCTAAACCCATCACTCTCGCCTGATACTGCGTGGTTAGAAAACCGTTATAAAAGAGTTCCACATCCCTATAGACTATAGCGTTAATTCCGCTGGACACATCTAAAGTTGGCAAATGAGCAATCTCGGCACGCTCAAGTTCTTTCTGAATCCCCCAGCCATCAACAACGGTTACAGAGTAATTTGCGATATCAGCGAACTTTTCCAGTGATGATACCGGCGTATCCGCAGCTGAAAAAACCACCTGTTGAGCGTTACTGATCGGATCACTGTAATGAATGTAGGTTTCTCGGCCTGGACGTTTAGAGCATGTGATGGTCCCGGCAATGCGTCCATATTCAATATTTTTAAGAATACGTTTCCATGGAGCTGTTTTCACAACGATTGGAATATCAACAGCCTCTAATGCTGCCCTAGCAACTTCCACATCAATTCCAGATATAACACCGGATGGGTGAATGATTTCGTAAGGCGGATAGTGAACAACATAAAACTCGATTGGAGCTTGAACAGAAAAAGCGAGACGGGGGAAAGCGAAAAGCAACAAAACAAGCAGAGGCAGATGTTTCATTGTTACTTAGCCTCCTGTAATTTCTTATATCTCCAATTAGATGTCCAATATATTACAAAAATATTAAATTGCTAATAATTTACAAAAACTTAGGAAATATTCCCGATTT
Source organism: Neptuniibacter sp. (assembly GCA_030149405.1). Classification (GTDB taxonomy): domain Bacteria; phylum Pseudomonadota; class Gammaproteobacteria; order Pseudomonadales; family Balneatricaceae; genus Neptuniibacter. The sequence continues at coordinate 2,176 of JASBRM010000314.1, forward strand.
CACCCTATCGAATGTAAAGGCCAAAATTGGTTATTTATTCAAGAAAATTGAGTTCGTTACACAAAAACCCTTGATCCATTGAAATCAAATATCAATCCAGATCCTCTGTCTTTACGTATCACATAGTGCAAATAAAAAAGGCATACGACTATGTACCGTTTAATCTACAGAAGCGAGCCCACTGCTCCATTAAACTGGGAAAAAGTCAGAGAAATCCTCATACAGAGCGAAATAAAAAATGAAGAGCGAGGAATCACAGGCATATTACTCGCAACCAAGCACAGTTTCCTTCAGGTAATCGAAGGTAAATATGAGAAAGTAAACAAGCTGTTTATGAAGATAGTGACTGATCCAAGGCATCACAATATTCAGCTAATCTCTTTTGATCTGATAGACAGTCGCCTCTTTTCTGGCTGGGGCATGAAAGGTCTTGGGCTGTTTGATTTTAATAATGATGAAGCCAAGATGCTGAAACAAAAGTACGGTGAAGACAACGAAGACATTCACTTTCCTCTGGAAAGTTGGCAGGTTCTTTCTTTGATTAATGACCTGAAGATGGTTCGTGGATTACCGGATTGGCGTCACTGATTTTTTTAAGTCTCTGCGAGCTATCTTTTGGCAGTCAGGAATCTAAGGTATTTTCAGGCCAGAAAACTGTCTGGACTCGTGTTAAGCATCTGCGTTACCCATACCCCTTCTAAACTCAAATTCATAAGCATAGAAACAGGGGCCGTTAAGATTACCTCAAGTGAAAGAAACAGATAACGCTTAAGCCACCTGTTTAACCTTCAGCTTACGCCCACCCCTTTTCTCGACTATTAGTGGCACACACTGTTTATCGTCATCATAGATCACTACGCAATCGAGGCACTGGAAGCATTCGTTGTAGTCGATTTTTCCGCTGGGTTCGATGGCCTGATATTCACATTTTTTATTGCATAATTGGCAAGGCGAACCACATTCCTCACGGCGTGGTAGCCATTTGTAGAAACGCAGCTTCCCGAACACGGCCATGCCTGCACCCAGCGGGCAGATATAACGGCAGTAACCTTTGTAAACAAACAGGCTCAATGCGAGTAGCACTACAGCCCAAATCACAAACGGCCAGGAACGATCAAAGATCAGGGTGATGCTGGTTTTGAAAGGCTCGATCTCAACAACAGACCCTGTGAGTGGTACAGAAACCACTGCAACCACCAGAATAAACAGCAGTACAAGGTACTTGAGCCATTTCAGGCGGGCATCCAGTTTTGCAGAAATTTTGAGTTGGGGCAGTTTCGCAAAAGCCATAATTCTGCCGATCAGCTCCTGCAAGGCCCCAAACGGACAGAGCCAGCCGCAGAAGGTACCACGGCCCCAGAAGAAGAAAGTTAAACCAATATAGGCCCAGATGATCACTGTCATTGGATCATAGAGGAAGAACTCTAGGCTGCGCCCTGCCAACCAGGCTTGCAAAATACCTGTGATGTTCACGATTGATAGCTGGCCTTGTGCGTACCATCCAATAAACACCAACGTATAAAGCAGATACAACGGCCTGAACCATTTCAGGTGCTGCTGACCTTTAGTTAGCAGTTGATAACGGATTAACACCGCAGTGAGTACCGTTAACCCAATCAACAAAATAACAATATCCGTGGTACGGCCCGCCCATAGGCTGTGCCAAGTTTTGTTATCCGTTTCAGCTTCAATGTAATACTCCTCTGGCATAGTGGTTTTTACATCCAGAGTTTTGTTGATGTTCTCCGGGAACAGCATGCCCTTCTGGCGATTAACATGCAGCTCAAATTCGGCAGGATATGCAGGATCTAAACCGGATTGCGCCAGAACATGGAAGGCTTTCCAGTCGTAGTCCTGAAGTGCTTCAGGGAGTTTTAACTGATACTCAAGATCGAACAGATCCAGTCGGTCACTGAGGTCAAAATCGCGAATTTCGATAGGTAGCTCGGCCTGGTGCAGGCTCAGACGTTCAGGAATTTTACCTCGTACAAAGTCCTCACCTACAAAAGAATAGCGCCCCTGTCCGAGTACCAGAATCACCTGATCATGCTGGTTTATACTCTCGTTCAGGTATTCCCAAGCCGTGGGAAGCATCAAGTTACGACCAACACTCGGCACGGTGAGGTTAGCCACATATAGCTCAATAAAGGTTTCTTGCGGTGATTCCAGCGCTTCATCATCAAGCCCCTCTCCTGCTGAACCAATAAACTGCTTCTCAATGTCCTCGTTGCTGAAGCGGAAACGCTGAATCAAGCCTTCTTCCACCAGCTCATCCCAGTTCATGGTTTCATACTTATCCATATCCAAACGGGCGATCAGATCAGGATCGCGGCCTTTTGCGAAACCGAGCTTTTCTCGAGCTACTTTAAGGGAAGCGGCCAGCACAGATTGGTTAAAGATACGAACTGATGCAGTCGCTTTTGTAACGCCATCTATATAAGCATTAGCGCTATTTCCAGTACCTGATGCTGATTTGGCATCTATCTTCACATTCTGCATCAATGAGATACCGGTGTACTGTTTCGCAAAGTCGATAAGAGGCTTCTCCCCCAAGCCCTCCAGAAATACCGGTTCATGATGGGATAAAACCCGGACATCAATAAAGGTTCCGTTAGGATCAATAGCCACCAACAGGTTATAAGGAATACCTGCAAAGCCTGGCACGGCTGCCAGATCTATCGATTCAAAGGCATAAGCAACCAAAGGGGTCTCTGTTGAAATTTGCTGATACAGAGGCCAGATGGGCAGATCTGGATCTTTATCGCCCACGATATAAGGAGACGGAAAGGCTGTAATCATGTCCTCTTTGGACATAACCCCAGCATGAAGTGCTGTAGATTGCAGAAACACCCACAGCTCGCCAAAGGCGAGGCTGCTGAACCTGCGCGATGCGATGGTTTCGGGGTCTTTCAGAT
>JASBRM010000320.1 GCA_030149405.1 Neptuniibacter sp.
AACCGTGCAGCTGAGCTACGCGCGGCAGGTAAGAACATTATTGGCCTGGGTGCTGGCGAGCCAGATTTTGATACTCCGGATCACATCAAGCAGGCCGCTATCCAGGCGCTAAATGAAGGTTTCACTAAATACACCGCTGTAGACGGCACGCCGGCATTGAAAAAAGCCATTATTAATAAGTTCAAACAAGATAATGGTCTTGAATACGCAGCAAATCAGATTCTGGTTTCATGCGGTGGTAAACAGAGTTTCTTCAACCTGTCATTGGCATTGCTGAATGAAGGTGATGAAGTGATCATTCCTGCTCCATACTGGGTATCTTACCCAGACATGGTGAAAATGGCTGATGCAACGCCTGTAATCGTTACTACAACTCAGGAACAGCGCTTCAAGATCACTGCTGAACAGCTGGAAGCTGCAATCACAGATAAAACCCGCCTTGTGGTTCTGAACAGCCCTTCCAACCCAACCGGTGTTGCTTATGATCTGGATGAGCTGAAAGCTCTGGGTGAGGTACTGAAGAAATACCCACAGGTTCTGGTAGCTACGGATGATATGTATGAACATATCCGCTTCAACGATGCGCCGTTTGCAAACATTCTGAATGCTTGCCCGGAACTTTATGAGCGCACAATCGTTCTGAACGGCGTTTCCAAAGCATACTCAATGACAGGCTGGCGTATTGGCTACGCAGCGGGCCCTGCTAACCTGATTGGCGCAATGAAGAAAATCCAGTCTCAGAGCACATCAAACCCAACATCCATTGCTCAGGTTGCAGCTCAAGCAGCCCTTGAAAGTTCTCAGGACTGTGTTGCAGAGATGGTTGTTGCGTTTAAAGAACGTCACCAATACGTTGTTGAAACACTGAATAACATCAAGGGTGTAAGCTGTATTCCCGCAGACGGAACTTTCTACGCATTCCCAAGCTTTCAGGAAGCCATTGATAGCGATGATCGTTTCAATGATGACATCGAGCTGGCTGAGTTCCTTCTGAACGAAGCAGGCGTAGCGCTGGTCCCTGGTTCTGCATTTGGAGCTCCAGGTAATATGCGTTTGTCGTTTGCTACCAGCCTGGAAATTTTGGAAGATGCTTTAGGGCGAATTCGTAACGCTCTTGAAGGTTAATTCCTGATTAAACGAAAAAACCGAGCCTAGGAGCTCGGTTTTTTTTGGAACTAATATCGCTTCTACTCTTCAAAGTTCGGGTAAGGAAGAGGAAACATGCTGAATAAACTTACTAAATTAAGCCAATCCAATTGGTATTGGGCTGCACTGATCGCAATAGGTATTGCGATGGAAGCCGTTGCCCTTTTCTATCAGTACGGACTTGATTACGGTCCTTGTGTACTCTGCATCCACGTCAGAATCTGGGTAATGGCAATGATATTGATCGCCATTACAGGGCTCTGCCTGAATAAATGTCCTAGATTCCGTGCGCTGGCACATTTCGGAATACTTATATCTGCAGCAGGATTACTTGAACGCTCCTGGCAAACATTGGCAGTTGAGCGCGGCTGGATCATTGATACCTGCTCAATGGATTCAGGCCTTCCAGACTGGTTTGCCCTGGATAAATGGCTTCCGCATATGTTTGAACCTTGGGAACCCTGTGGCTATACACCGGAGTTGCTGTTTGGAATCACAATGGCAGAAGGTCTGATCGTTTTCTCAGCCACCCTAACTGTCACTGCGTTTATCTTATTTATATCAGGGTTTAAGAAATAGCAAACATAAAAAAGCCCGCTATAAAGCGGGCCAAAAACAGGATGTTACTAAAAAATTCGCTGAATCTAACAGCCGTCTTAAGCAAATAAATTCAACTAAAGCAAAACAAAAAGAATCCCGCCTCTCAAACAAATCTATCGGCTAAAAAAGCTGAATCGCTGATGAATCACTAAGGGCTTTGTATTCATAGCATTTGTTGATTAACGTTAAGCCTTATACTAAAGTCGACAACCATAAACGACAAACGATTGTTTTTCACTTAAATGATGAATTTAATTCACCTATTGAGATTGAGATGACTATTCGCCGCTTACCTCCATTAAATGCCCTGAGAAGCTTTGAAGCAGCAGCCAGATTAGGAAGTTTTAATAAAGCAGCCGAGGAGTTGTTTGTCACTCCCTCAGCCGTGAGCCATCAAATTAAAACGCTGGAAGAATTTTTAGGGGTTGAACTGTTTCAAAGAGTGAAACGCAGAGTCGAATTAACAGCTCCGGGCGAATCTTATCTAAGGTCTATACAAACAGCCCTTGATGATATTGATGATGCCACCCGAAAACTGCAAATCACACCAAATACAGCGGCTATTAATTTGAGTGTAGCCCCTGCATTTCTGACACGTTGGCTGGTGCCTCATATGACCCGATTTCAGCTAAAACATCCCGATGTTGAGCTCAGACTTACCGCATCACTCAGCCAGATTGATCTTCGCTACAGTGATATGGATATGGCAATCTTTTTTGGTGAAGGAAAGTGGCCTGGCATTACCTCCCATCACCTCCGTGAAGTATCCATTGTGCCATTATGTAGCCCCACCTTGTTGGAACAAACAGGCACACTTTCATCCCCTGAAGATCTGTTGAATTACACCTTAATTGGGGTTTCAAAGCGTGACCATGAATGGCCTGATCTACTCAAAAAAGCGGGTATCAAAGACGCATCCAGACGCAAATCCATGACCTTTTCAAGTACCTCTCTTGCATTGGGTGCAGCCATGGAAGGGCTGGGAATCGTATTGGGGGATAAACACCTCGCAGAACGTGAATTGAAATATGGTCAGTTAGTTCAGCCTATTGATGTGAACCTTGAAACGAATAAAGCATTTTACCTTGCTTACGAAGCGGATCGACCACTAACCAGTAGCATGCAATCCTTCAGGGACTGGATTCTGGATGAGATGAATGCTGAAACCGGGAGTGCTTAGGGCCTGTTAACAGCCCCTAGTAGGAATAGGCAAGAATCAAACAGTTTGTTGCATAACTTTACATAATATGTCGTTGTTCTGTGTGAGCATAGGTTTAAAATATGCCTCTTGACGGATATAGAGATCTCTAAGATGCCACAACTGGAACGTACTGTATTTTCACCCCTTTTCTTCCTGTTTTTCTTTTTAAGTGCAACAGTAAATGCACAGGGGCTGCCCGCGGAAGTTATCACCGTAAAGACTCAACAACTTGATAAAACGGTTTCAGCGGTAGGCGTTTTAAGAGCTAACGAGTCGATAATGTTACGTCCCGAACAAAGTGGCCGTATCGAACAGATTCAATTCGATGAAGGTGAACAAGTTACTCAGGGCACCCCATTATTTAAACTGGATAACTCAATCTATCTTGCGGAGCTAAAAGCAGCTCAGGCACGCGTTGAGCTCAGTAAAACAGATTATGAGAGAGCCTCTAATCTGTTGAAAAAGAAAGTCGGTTCTGCACAGGAACGTGACAGCACTCTGGCTCAATTAAGAGTCGACCAGGCCCAGGCAGCATTAGCTAAAACCCGTCTCGATAAAATGACCATCAAGGCGCCGTTCTCAGGCTTCACCGGACTACGGATGGTCAGTCCGGGCGATTATGTTGAGGAAGGCCAGGACCTAGTGGAACTGACAGATATAAGTTCAATGAAGTTGGAGTTCCGTGTACCGGAAATCTATTTATCAATACTCCAGCCCGGTCGTGAAATTACTGTTCATGTTGACGCGCTTCCTGGTGAAATGATTAAAGGTACAGTATTCGCTGTCTCCCCGGCCTCCGATCAGAACGCCCATAACATTGAAGTTCTGGCCTCTGTTCCGAATCCAAACAGCACCCTCAGACCTGGACTTTTTGCCCAGGTTAATCTGCTGGTTGATCGCACAGAAAGTGTCGTCATTCCTGAACAGGCGATCATTCCTCAGGATGGAAACTTCTCAGTTATGCGCCTCGGTGCTGAAAATACGGTTGAAATAGTACCGGTTACCCTTGGGCAACGTCGCCCTGGTGTTGTCCAGATTATTGAAGGCTTGAATCAAGATGATGTCATTATCGTTTCCGGCCAGATCAAACTTCATCCGGGTATGCCTGTCACACCGATCTTTATTGACGGTAGCCAACAGCCTGCAGAACAGCAGGGGTAAGCATCATGGTACTTTCTGATATCAGTATCAAACGTCCCGTTCTAGCAACGGTGATGAGTTTTCTGGTTTTGTTAGTAGGTCTGCTCGCCTATGACCGACTGACAGTGCGTGAATACCCTAAAATTGATTTGCCTGTAGTTACAGTAGAAACAACCTATAAAGGTGCCAGTGCGTCTATCATTGAAACCCAGGTAACGCAGATTATTGAGGACTCACTTTCCGGTATCGAAGGCATCGACTTCATGAACTCGATCAGCCGCTCCGAAAGTTCTCAAATCACCATCACGTTCAATATTGACCGTGATCCGGACAACGCGGCTGCCGATGTCCGTGACCGGGTCAGCCGTATTATTGGACAACTCCCAGACGATATTGATGCACCAGTGGTGTCGAAAACTGAGGCCGATGCCCAACCCATCATCTGGCTTGCGTTTAACTCTGATCGCCATAACATTATGGAAGTCTCAGAAGTGGCCGATCAGCGGGTAAAAGATCAGCTCCAGACGGTTAATGGCGTGGCTAATGTTCGTATCTTCGGTGAGCGTAAATACTCTATGCGTATCTGGCTCGACCCAATCCGTATGGCTGCGTACAAGGTAATCCCGGGGGATATCGAAAATACACTGCGCAACCAAAACGTTGAAATTCCAGCAGGTCGAATCGAAAGTAAAGAGCGCGAATTCTCACTGCTGACTAAAACCGATGTTAACGACATTGAAGCGTTCAAGAACCTGATCATCCGTAATGAAAACGGCTACCCTGTGCGTATTCAGGATGTTGCCCGTGTCGAAATTGCTCCAGAAAGCATCCGCCGTATTACCCGTTATAAAGGTGAAAGCGCAGTGGCATTGGGTGTCGTAAAGCAATCCACTGCCAACCCTCTGGATGTTTCTGAAGGGGTTTACGCTGCACTTGAGAAAGTCCGTCCAACCCTGCCAGAAGGCATGCAAGTTGAGGTTGCCTACGACTCCTCAATCTTTATCGCTGAATCAATCAAATCGGTTTATCAAACACTGATTCAGGCAGGCATCCTGGTTGTGTTAGTTTTGTTTTTCTTCCTTAGAAATATCCGTGCGACTCTGATTCCGGTTGTTACCATTCCGCTATCACTGATTGGCGCTTTTGCCATGATGTTATGGATGGGTTTTAGTATTAACACGCTGACTCTTCTGGCACTGGTTCTGGCGATCGGACTGGTTGTGGATGACGCTATCGTTATGCTGGAAAACATCTACCGTCATGTTGAGTCTGGATTAGACCCCATTCAGGCGGCCTTTAAAGGTTCCAAAGAGATTGGCTTTGCGGTCATCGCCACTACCGTGGTGCTGGTTGCGGTATTTATCCCGGTTTCTTATGCAGAAGGAAGAACCGGTAAACTGTTCACCGAGTTTGCCTTAACTCTGGCGGGTGCCGTTGTAGTATCTACTTTTGTCGCTCTGACTTTGTCGCCGATGATGTCTTCCAGACTCCTAAAGCATGAAACGCGTCATTCCGCTATTTTCAATCTGATTGAATCTTTCCTGCACGGCATCACTGAGCTGTATAAGCGTTTACTCAACAAACTGCTGAGTTCTCGCCTTTTAGCACTGGCAATCATGGCCTGTAGTTTTGCTGGAACCTATTACTACTACAACCAGCTGCCTCAGGAATTGGCTCCTTATGAAGATCGCGGCACAATCATCAACTTCGCTCTAGCTCCAGACGGTTCTTCGGTGCATTACATTGATCGTTACACCCGCCAGATCGAAGGTATTATCAGCCAGACCCCGGAAACCGATCGCTATTTTGCTGTTGTAGGCTTTCCTTCAGAAACCAACTCTCTGGTTTTCCAGGGTTTGGATCGTTGGGAAGAGCGCGAAAAGAAACAACAGGAGATCGCTCAGGAACAAACGCCAAAACTTTACGGCGGCATTCCGGGCATTATGAGTTTCTCACTGAACCGCCCATCGCTAGGGCAGAGTTTCATCTCACGCCCGGTGGAATTTATCGTCAAATACAACGGTACTTATGCTGAGCTGAAACAGATCTCCGATCAGTTAATGGCGAAGATTCTGGAAAACAAAGGTTTTGCACAACCGGATACGGACCTTAAGCTGAATAAACCTGAACTACAGATCAACGTTCATCGTGACAAGCTTTCAGATGTGGGGGTTGATGTCACCGAACTGGGCCGAACATTAGAGACTTATATGTCCGGTCGTGAAGTTACACGTTTTAAACGTCTTGGCGAGCAGTATGAGGTTATCGTTAAGGTTAAGGACGAACAAAGGCGCGACCCGAGTGATCTGACCGAACTTTATATCCGCAACAGCTCAGGCGAGATGATTCAGCTTTCTAACCTTGTCAGCGTAAGCGAAACCGTTGCGCCAAGAGAATTGAATCATTTCGATAAAGTGAAAGCGGTGAAATTCCAGACTCAGCTGGCTCCGGGCTACAGCCTGGGCGAAGCCTTAAATTATCTGGAACAGAACCTGACTGAAATAGCGCCGCAAGCAACCTTTGATTACACAGGCCCTTCTCGCGAATTCAAGAGTTCCAGCAGCAGCTTACAGATTACATTTGCACTGGCGCTGATTGTTGTGTTCCTGGTTTTGGCGGCTCAGTTTGAGAGTTTCAAAAACCCATTGATCATCATGCTCTCAGTTCCACCCGCTCTGTTCGGTGCTCTTTTAGCCCTGCATTACAGCGGCGGTTCTTTGAGTGTTTACAGTCAGATCGGTTTGATCACTCTGGTGGGCCTGGTCACCAAACACGGCATACTGATTGTGGAATTCGCGAACCAGTTGCAGGATCAGGGCCGTGATCTGCGTACTGCTATTCTGGAAGCATCTGCGTTACGATTAAGACCTATACTGATGACGACCGGGGCTACCGTGCTGGGTGCCGTACCACTGGCAATCGCATTCGGTGCGGGCGCTGAGTCACGTCACCAGATTGGTTGGGTAATTGTTGGCGGAATGACTTTTGGTACATTCCTGACCCTTTTCGTAATCCCAACCGTATACAGTTATCTGGGTAAGCGCACATTTAAGGAAGTACAACCTGAACAGGTTTAAGGATGCAGAGACAATGAAAGCTAAAAAACTACTATCCATTTCAATCCTTGGTCTCAGCTTGAGTTCAGCGGTTCAGGCAGGTGAACTAGCCGATATATACAACCTTGCCCTGACTAACGACCCACAACTCAAAGCGGCACAAGCGTCCTATAAAGCGGGTACTGAAATTGAAGTACAGAGCCGTGCAGCCCTGTTACCCAATGTAGCCTTGAGCGCTAACACCACCTCGATTGATGCGGAAACCGCAAGCTATAACAATCACGGTTATACACTCTCGTTATCACAGCCAGTATTTGATGCTTCCGCCTGGTTCAGTTTCAAGCAAGGGCAGGCACTTTCAGAGCAAGCTGCTCTGCAATTTGAACTTGAACAGCAGAACCTGATTTTAAGAACGGTTGAAGCTTATCTGGGTGTGCTGAGAGCCAACAGCGCTCTGGCCACATCTGAAGCTCAGGAACGCGCTATTAAACGTCGTCTGGATCAGGTTAATGCTCAATTTGAAGTGGGTTTGATTGCCAATACAGATGTGCAGGAAGCTCAGGCATCTTTTGATAATGCCCGTGTTGCCCGTATCTCGGCAGAAGGTGATCTGGATAACAGCTATGAAGCTCTGGAACGTCTTACTGGCCAGAGCTACGCGGGTATTAGCAAGCTATCCAATGACTATCCGATTGCAGAACCCACCCCGAACCTGCCTCAACCTTGGTTAGAAAAAGCCTGGCAAGGTAATCTGGGATTAAAAATCGCGGATCAGAATACCGAAGCCGCTCGCCGTGCTGCCAAAGCTGCTCACGCTGGCCACTACCCTACTCTGAGCGTAACGGCCAGCCATGATTATGATGAAGGCACCGCTGTCAGTGATAACAGCAGCGAAACCAACAGTATCGGTCTTACGTTCTCAATGCCGATCTTTTCAGGTGGCGCCACCAGCTCGAAGTCCCGTGAACTGGAACAACGCCTGATTGAAGCTCAGCAAAACCGCGAAGACACACTGCGCAGTGTGACCCAATCCACACGTAGTCTGTTACGTAATTTACGTACCGGTTCCCTGAGTGTTCAGGCATTAAAACAAAGCATCAAATCCAGTCAAACTGCCCTTGAAGCAACGGAAGAAGGCTACAAAGTCGGTACTCGTAATGTAGTGGATGTGCTGCAGGCAGAACAACAGCTGTACGCGTCTCAGCTGGAATATGCCAATGCCCGTTTTGACTTTGTCCAGAACCTTGTGACCTTCAAGCAGCAGCTGGGCACACTTAGCCCGGACGATATCAACGAACTGGATGGTTGGCTGGAATAGCCCTCATTAGCGGGTGACAAAAGGTCATCCGCTAATCCACTCCACTGTCTCTTTCGTATCCGTTTCTTAACAACCCATTAGTATTTTTTTCTTCAGAGTCTAAACTGCTGTTTAGCCATCTATATTCCAATCCTTTGTTTTACAAGGAGTTCGGTTTGAAAAAGCTCAGCCTTCTTTGCCTGTTACCTATCTTTGCCTTCAGTAACCTGATTCATGCCGAAACAAAACCTTTACCCGCGGTTCTGGTACATAAGGTTGCAGTATCAGACATGACACCCACCTTTAAACTGGTGGGCCGGATTCAAGCCAGTGAACGGGTTAACCTGCTGGCCCGCGTCTCTGGATTCCTTGAGCAGCGCCACTTCACCGAAGGCCGGGATGTAGAGAAAGGCGCTCTGTTGTTTAGTATTGAAAAAAGTAATTATGAGATTGCCTTAAAACAGGCCCAGGCGGATTTAGCATCAGTGCGTGCCTCCCTTAAAAACGCTCAGGCTAACCTGAATCGCATCAGCCAGCTGCGTAAGCGCCAGGCAGCCTCTCAGTCGCAACTGGATCAGGCTTCGGCAGATCGAGATCAGGCCAGAGCACAGGTTCTCAAGGCAGAAGCAGGCCTTCAGAAAGCCGAGCTGGATCTGAGCTATACCGATATCAAAGCGCCATTCTCTGGCCGCATTGGCAAAGCCAACTTTTCAGTAGGCGACCTGATCAGCCCGGAAAGTGGCACTCTAGCGACGGTGGTTAAAATCAATGAAGTTTATGTTGAGATGTCGGTCAGCGAAAAGCTGATGCTGGATGCCCGCAGAAAAGGGATTGATCTCGACAATCCACCAGTAGCACCCAGAATTATTCTCTCCGACGGCTCCACCTATGATTCCGATGGTGAATTCAATTTTATCTCGCCAGAAGTAGATACCAATACAGATACAATCACCCTGCGCGCTACCTTCCAGAACCCAGACAGCCTGCTGCTCCCGGGTGAGTTTGTGCATGTTCAGATCAAACGCAAGCAACCTGAAATGGGCATTATGATTCCTCAGTCCGCAGTACAAAGAGATAAACAAGGTTATTTTGTGCTCGAAGTCGATGAGCAAGGAAAAGTATCAGCAACCCGGGTTGAAATGGGTCGTCAGATTGAAGGCAAATGGCTGGTCTTGGATGGCCTGGAAGAAAATGACCGGGTGATCACAGAGGGCCTGCAAAAAGTAAAAGCCGGTACATTGGTTAATGCGGTAGAGGAGTAAATCATGTTCTCTATCTTTTTCATTAACCGGCCAAAATTTGCGCTGGTCATTTCCATAGTACTGATGATTGCGGGCGGACTCGCCATTCTGAGCTTGCCTGTATCACAATTCCCAGACATCGTGCCGCCAAAGGTTCAGGTTCAGGCTAAATACCCGGGCGCTAACGCAGAAGTCGTTGAACTGGCGGTTGCCACGCCGATCGAGGCTCAGGTCAATGGCGTCGACAATATGCTGTATATGTCGTCCACTGCAGCTAATGATGGCAGTTACACCCTGGATATCACGTTTGCTGTAGGAACAGACCCTGATCAGGCCGCCGTTAATGTTCAGAACCGGGTTGCCCGGGCGGAACCCTCTCTGCCTCAGGAGGTTGTCAGGCAGGGTGTTACCACTAAGAAGCAAGCAACTAATATGCTGCTGGTCATCAACCTTTATTCCCCGGAAGGCAGCTACGACGAGTTGTTCCTGAGTAATTATGCCTCTTTATATGTTCAGGATGCTTTAGCCCGAATTAACGGTGTCGGTTCTGCTTCGCAGTTCAGCCCAATGGATTACGGTATGCGTGTCTGGCTGGACCCGGATCGACTTAAAGCTCTGGAGATGACGCCAAGCGATGTCAGCAATGCAATTCAGCAACAGAATGTACAGGCTTCAGTGGGTATTATTGGGCAGCCACCTCTGACTCAAACCCAACAGTTCCAATACAACCTCCGAGCCAAAGGCCGCCTTGAATCGGTAGAAGAGTTTGAAAATATTATTCTGCGCACAGGAGACAACGGCGCCTCGGTCCGACTTCGTGATGTAGCAAGAGTAGAACTAGGCTCCCAGAGTTACAGCGCCTCTTCGTCAATGAACGGCAAACCTGCAGCGACCATCGCTATCTATCAAAGCCCTGGAGCCAATGCGCTTGAGGTTGCCGATAAAGTGTATGCCGAGCTTGAACGACTGAGTGAACGTTTCCCGGATGATCTGGATTATGCGATTCTTTACGATACCACTTTGTCGGTTAAAGCCTCTTTACAGGAAGTCGTAGAAACACTCTTTGTAACCTTCACATTAGTGGTATTAGTCACCTTCCTGTTCCTGGCAGATTGGCGAGCAACCCTGATCCCTTCTGCCACAATCCCGGTGTCACTGATTGCTACTTTTGCGGTGTTGCAGTTACTCGGTTTCAGTATCAACACC
>JASBRM010000327.1 GCA_030149405.1 Neptuniibacter sp.
GATAGAGCTTTTCCAAAGCTTGTTTGTGGATAACCGGGCCAATATCCGTGATGAGATTTTCGGGGTTACCTATGGTTAATTCATTCATAGCTCCGATCAGTTTTTCCTCGACGGTATCCGCTATTTCCTCCTGAAGATATAAAACCCGTAAAGCGGAACAACGTTGGCCAGCACTGTTAAACGCCGAACGCAGAACATCCCTGATTAATTGCTCAGGTAGGGCAGTGCTATCAGCGATCATTGTGTTCAGCCCGCCGGTTTCAGCGATAAGCGGTGCAATAGGAGTGCCTATCCTTTTCGCTAGTGCAAGATTCAAACTGGACGCAGTTGTCATGGAACCTGTGAACGCAATGCCCGCGATTCGGCTATCTGTCAGCAGTGCATCCGAGAGTTCGTCTCGCTGATAAGGAATGTATTGCAGAGCCTGGATGGGCAATCCTGCTGCATACCATAGCTCTACAGCCCGAAATGCGACAAGTGAAGTATTTGATGAGGGCTTAGCTAATACGGTGTTGCCACTTACCAAGGCAGCGGCGATTTGCCCGGTGAAGATTGCCAAGGGGAAATTCCAGGGGCTGATGCAAAGAAACACGCCTCGGCCCTGATGTAATAATTTGTTGCTTTCACCGGTGACCGAGATTAATTCTTCCGGTGAAAAACAGTTTTCAGCAATATTGGCGTAGTAGTAACAGAAATCTACCGCTTCTCTGACTTCATCAAGGGCATCTATCAGTGTTTTACCGGCTTCGCGAGTAATCAGGGTGATGAGTTCATCTTTATGACTTTCCAGAGTTCCTGCATACCTGCGTAAAATTGCCGCGCGTTGCTCAAGTGGTTGATTGCGCCATTCGTCCAAAAAAGTATCTGCGCTGTTAATTGCATCTTTAACCAGATCAATGGAGCAATAGCTCCGGTAACCAACCACCTTGTCGAGTTGGTGGGGGGAGTGGGTTTGGGTTAGATTAATTCCTTCGCAGATTTCCCCCGCAACCACGGGTTGGCTAAACCACTGCTTCTCATTCAAAGCGTTCAAGCGCGCATTGATCGCACGCATTTGCATCAAATTACCTAAGTTCATGCCCACGGAGTTTGAACGTACGGGTTGGAAAATATCACAGGGTTTAGGCAATGTTGGTTGGGTGTTCTGATCGAGAATCTGAGTTGGTAGCAGTAAGAGTTGATCTGTAGCTATAGATTGATCATGCAATTGGAACAGGAAAGATGAATTTGCTCCGTTTTCCAATAAACGTCTTACTAAATAAGGCAGTAACGTACTTTGGCTACCTATGGGAGCATAGATACGGCACCGGTTATTATTCTCGATGCTGAGGGTGGTTTTTTGAGCTTGCTCATACAATGCAGTCCCCATTCCATGCAGCCTCTGAAATTCAAAAGATTTTTGAGTGTTTATTTGCTGAACATAACTGACAGTAAGAGCATTATGGGTGGCGAATTGAGGTTGTAGATAGGATGATTGTTCAGATAGCAGGAATCTGGCACAGATCATATAAGACAGATCGGTTGCAGCTTTACTGGTAAATACGGGGTAGTCAGGCAAGCCCTGTTGCTGTGCACGTTTGATCTCGCTATCCCAATACGCACCTTTGACCAGACGAACAGGAATGTTTGTCTCAGTATCTTCAGCGATTGATTGTAACCAGGCCAGAACCGGCAAAGCGCGTTTACTGTAGGCTTGTACTGCTAATCCCAGCTTTCCCCATCCCTGACAGAGCTCGCTTCGGAGCAATTCTTCAAATACGATCAGACTAAGTTCAAGCCGTTCGGCTTCTTCGGCATCGATGGTAATCGCGATATCCAGATTTCTGGCGGTGACGATGAGCTGAAACAGCCTGTGTAATAGTTTGGATTGCACATCTTCTAGCTTAGTGTTTTCCAGTCTGGGATGAAGCGCTGACAGCTTGATGGAGATGCTGGTGTCAGCACTATGAAGGTTTTCGCCGGCAGACTGAATCGCTTCCAGATAGGCGCTGAAATAAAAATCCACATCATGTTGACAGATTGCTGCTTCTCCCAGCATGTCAAAGGAAAAAGCGGTTGTTTCAGCGGAGTAGTCATTACGGTTATTCAGACCATCCTGAATGGACTCAGCGAAAACAAATTGTTTTCCCAAGTGCTCCAGAGCATATTTCAAGGCCGTATGGACTGTTTGGTTGCCTAAACGAGACCATAAAGTTTGCAGAATACTGTGCGCTTTATTCTCGGTTGAGATGAGTTGCTGGCCAATTGCGAGTCCCCAAACTGTGCTAATGTCTGACCAGTTAGAACTCTCTTCATCGCTGAGGATATCTGTAATGTCCAGATTCTGTAGTTTGTCTGCAATGAGCGCTTCAGCTGTGGCTCTATCCGGAACTCTAAGAAGCGATTCCGCCAACGCGAGAAGGGCTATGCCTTCATCGCTCGAAAGGCCGAACTTAGCCATCAGTTCTGTCACTGAGAAAGGATCTGAGGGTTGTGCTCGGATTTCATCAATCCAGATCTTAGCTAAAGGTGCTGGATCAGTTTCCGGTAAGTTATGCCGGAGTTGCGAAACCAGTTCATGCTCATCAAAACAGTAATAGTGTGAGATTGCTTCCCAGAGCTCTTCCTGAAAGTAATTGGAAAATTCTGACGAGAAAAGATCGCTTACGGAAAGCATGCACTGGCCTTATTCTGAATTTTGTTTTTCAGTGTAGCCTAACTGATCCTGGAAAGTGAAAGGTGAAGCGGCGGGAAAAGAGTAAAAAAATGCCGGGAAGAATCCCGGCATTTCATAGAGTTATGAATCAGATAGCGGTTATACGCGTTCGAAGATTACCGCGATACCCTGACCACCACCGATACACATAGTTACCAGAGCGTATTTGCCTTCGATACGTTCCAGTTCGTAAACGGCTTTAGTTGCGATGAATGCACCAGAGCAACCTACTGTGAGACCCAGAGATATCTCGCCGCAGTTCGTGTAGTTTTTTTCCATATCCACCCACAGGCCTTACGATACAGCAATAGACAGTGCAGAGAA
>JASBRM010000129.1 GCA_030149405.1 Neptuniibacter sp.
CTAACCCAACACCATCACTCTGTAGCAACACTGCACGAGCTGGTGAACTGGATGGCTTTGGGTGGGAATATAGGTAAGGAAGGTGCTGGCTTATGCCCGGTTCGAGGCCACAGCAATGTTCAGGGTGACCGCACCATGGGAATCAATGAGCGCCCTTCCGAAAGTTTTCTTAGCAAGCTGGAAAACCGATTTAACTTCGAAGCGCCGCGTAAGCATGGTCATTCCACCATCGAAGCCATTGAAGCCATGCAATCGGGTGACAGCAAAGTATTTATCGGGCTCGGTGGTAACTTTGCAGCAGCTACACCGGACACACCGGTTACCGAAGCCGCTCTGAGCAAGTGTGACCTCACCGTACAGATCAGTACTAAGCTGAATCGTTCCCACCTGATCACCGGAAAGGATGCGCTAATTCTGCCTTGCTTGGGTAGAACCGACATTGACCGCCAGACAACCGGGGAACAAAAAATCACCGTAGAAGATTCCTTCAGCATGGTGCATGCATCCAAAGGTGTGCTGGAACCGCTTTCAGACCAGATGCGTTCCGAACCTGCCATCATTGCAGGTATTGCTGCCGCTACTCTTGGCGAAGACACAATTGATTGGTCCAGGCTTGCTGGTAACTATGCATTAATCCGGGAGATGATCGAGGACACCATCGGTGGCTTTAGCGGCTTCAATCAAAAGCTGAAACAACCCGGAGGCTTTTATCTGGGTAACAGCGCCCGTGAACGCGTCTGGAATACAGAACCTGAAAAACTAGTGATGTACAGCCATGCACTGCCCGAAGAAATTATTCCTTATCTGCCCGCCGCTAAACGCAGTAAAAACACCCTGATTCTGCAAACCATGCGGTCCCATGATCAGTACAACACCACCATCTACGGTATGAACGATCGATACCGGGGTATTAGAAATGAACGCAAAGTAGTGTTTATCAATCCGCAGGATATTGAGCGTTTGGGGTTTCAGGCAGATGATTTGGTTTCCATCCGCTCACTCTGGAAGGATGAGAAAGTCCGTGAAATTAATGGCTTCAGGCTCGTCCCTTACGACATTCCACCCGGAAATATTGCAGCTTATTATCCAGAAACCAATCCATTAGTGCCACTGGACAGCTATGGGGATGAAAGCAGAACTCCTACCTCTAAGAGCATCGCGGTTGAGCTTAAGCCCTATCAGTCGGACCGGATTATTTAGCAGCGGATTGAGCTGAAACCCAAGGGTTCTCTTCGAAGGATTCGATCAAAAAATCACACAACAGTCTGAGACGGGGCAACTGCTGGCGGACTTTCGGGTACACCAGCCAGACCCCGGAAAGAGGATAACGGTAATTATCCAACAGGCTGACCAACTCTCCTGTCTCCAACAGTTGCGATACATAGTAATCAGGCAACTGGGCAATACCTACTCCAGCTTTCACCGCTTCCAGCAAAGCCGGACCCGAATTACTGCGCCAGTTGCCCTCCACTCTCAACTCACGCCTTTGTCCTTTATCCAGAAACAACCAACTCGGCGTTGAGCCCTGCAGGCAGTTATGCCGGGTCAGTTCGTTCAGTGTATGTGGAGAACCATAAAGCTCCAGATACTCAGGAGAGGCGCAGATATATTCTGTTCGATCACACAGGCGTCTCGCCAATAAGCTTGAGTCCTCCAGAGTGCCCAAGCGGATCGCCAGATCATAACCATCCCGGATCAGATCAACACGAGAGTTGTCGAGATGCAGATCTACTTTCAGCTTTGGATAACGTTTCAGGAACTCGGGCAGTAAAGGTGCAATAAACCGCTCTCCGAACGTAGCGCCGCAGGTAATCTTCAGCAAGCCCGAAGGTTCTTCCGAATGCTGACTGATCTTTTCCTCCGCACTGAGGAATCCCTGCAATAAGCGATTACATTCTTCGTAATAGTCCTCGCCAGCATCACTCAAGCGGATCGAACGAGTTGTCCGGTAAATCAGCGGTGTACCTAACTGAGATTCCAGTTCGGCAACTCTGCGACTCACGTGCGACGGCGAAACGGCTAATGACTCCGCGGCCGCAGTAAAACTGCCCTTCTGAACCACCGCTACAAAGGCTTCAATCCCATCCCAACGACGCATGACGGATACTCCAATATACAATAAGCCCTCATTATTGCATACCAGCAAAAATCATTTCCAACCTGTGCAGAGATAACAAAAAAAAGCTGAACTAGAATGGATACACATAATTAAAACGACAGTTCTAGGAGTTAAGAATGAAATCTCGCGCAGCTGTTGCCTGGAAAGCGGGCGACCCACTTACCATTGAAGAAGTGGATGTTCAGGGCCCGAAAGCGGGCGAAGTATTAGTGCGTATTGTTGCTACCGGTGTATGCCATACAGACGCTTTTACGCTTTCAGGTGAAGACCCGGAAGGTATCTTCCCATCTATTCTTGGTCATGAAGGTGCAGGCGTTGTTGAAGAAGTCGGCCCAGGTGTCACTTCGCTGAAGCCAGGTGACCATGTTATTCCGCTATACACCGCAGAGTGTGGTAAGTGTAAGTTCTGTCTTTCCGGTAAAACCAACCTGTGTCAGGCCGTCCGTGCCACTCAGGGTCAGGGCCTGATGCCAGATGGCACTTCCCGCTTCTCTATTGGCGGCAAGCAACTGTTCCACTACATGGGCACCTCTACCTTCTCTGAATACACCGTCGTGCCGGAAATATCTCTGGCAAAAATCCATGTGGATGCGCCGCTTGAGAAGGTCTGTCTGCTGGGTTGTGGTATCACGACCGGTATTGGCGCTGTGCTCAACACTGCAAAAGTGGAAGAAGGCTCAACAGTTGCTGTATTTGGTCTGGGTGGTATTGGCCTCTCGGTTATTCAGGGTGCGCGTATGGCTAATGCCAGCCGCATTATCGCCATCGATATTAACGAAGATAAGTTCGAAATGGCTAAACAGTTTGGTGCAACAGACTGTGTAAACCCGAAGAAAGCCTCCGCGCCTATTGAAGAAGTGATTGTGGATATGACCGATGGCGGTGTTGATTACTCATTTGAGTGTATCGGTAACGTTCAGGTCATGCGTCAGGCGCTGGAATGCTGTCACAAAGGCTGGGGCGAATCCGTAATTATCGGTGTTGCCGGTGCAGGTCAGGAGATCTCAACCCGTCCGTTCCAACTGGTCACCGGTCGTGTTTGGAAAGGCTCTGCATTTGGCGGCGTTAAAGGTCGTAGCCAGCTGCCCGGTTATGTTGAGGATTACATGAACGGCAAGATTGAGATCGATCCGTTTATCACCCACACCATGGGACTAGAAGATATCAACAAAGCGTTTGATCTGATGCATTCTGGCGAAAGTATTCGCTCAGTGATCATTTACTGATCCTGATTGACTGCTTAAACCTGTAGATATCTCAGCGGCCGGTTTTGTCGGCCGCTCTTCCCTTTTCACCGCTGTCTGATACAGGAGACATAAATGTCTGGGTTATCAAATACGCCTGAGCTGATCTCATGCACCAAAAGCTTTGGCGGCTGGCTTAAACGCTACAAACACCAATCCAGCAATACCGGCACTGAAATGATCTTTGCCATCTACCTACCACCACAGGCCCAAAATGCATCAGTCCCTGTGCTTTACTGGCTCTCGGGTCTGACCTGCACCGATGAGAACTTTATGCAGAAAGCCGGTGCACAGCGCATGGCTGCAGAATTAGGTATGGCGATTGTCTGCCCGGATACCAGCCCTCGTGGCACCGACTACCCGGAAGAACATGACAATTACGATTTTGGTTCAGGCGCAGGCTTCTATGTAAATGCCACAGAAGCACCCTGGTCTAAAAGTTACCGCATGTATGATTACGTTGTTTCAGAACTGCCAGAGTTGATCGAAGCAAACTTCCCTGTCACCGATCAGCGTTCTATCAGCGGTCACTCAATGGGCGGACATGGCGCCATCATCTGTGCGCTGAAAAACCCAGGTAAGTATCAATCATTATCTGCGTTCGCTCCCATCAGCAACCCGATCAACTGCCCCTGGGGCCAAAAAGCATTGGGTGGTTATCTGGGCAAAGATAAAGAACAATGGAAGGCATGGGACAGCTGCGAACTGATCGCAACAGCAGAAGAGAAGCTTCCGCTGCTGGTCGATCAGGGTCAGGCAGATGACTTTATGGAAGAACAGTTGAAACCTGAGGCGCTCAAAGCAGCCTGTGAAGCGGCCGGTTATCCGTTAGAGCAGCGCATTCAACCCGGTTACGACCACAGCTATTTCTTTATCGCCAGTTTTATTGATGATCATCTGCGTCATCACGCTAAAGCGCTGGGATTAATTAAGTAGCCGAGGATCTCTTGGTTCAGGCCACTTTCTCCAATGCACGGCCAGTGCATAAAGAGTGGCCTTTTTCACTGCCTGAACAAATAACTCACTAATAATGATAGCGACAAGAAATTACAGTAATCGCGGTATCATCCACGGCATAAACTAAACGATTGGTATCATCAATTCTACGAGACCAGAAGCCCGCTAGGTTTTCTTTTAAAGGTTCTGGTTTTCCAATACCTTCAAATGGAGAACGCTGAACATCAGTGATTAATTTATTAATACGTTTCAGCGTTTTTTTGTCCTGTGTTTGCCAATAGATATAACTATTCCAAGCTTCATCAGTCCATGACAACAGCTTATTACTCATCAATAAGGTCTCGCTGTGAAACTTTTCCGTTTTTATATTGAGCAATAGAACGATTTAGATGCTCAGCATTTGCTGGAGAACGAAGTAAATGAACAGTTTCCATAAGGCTGTTGTAATAATCCAATGACATTACCACAGCATCTTCAGAATCGCGCCGGGTTATAACAGTCGTATCTGCATCGTTCACGACACCATCTAAAACAGCCTTAAGCCCATTACGCGCTTCTGTAAAAGAGACTATTTTCATTTCCACACCCATACATGTACATTATATTGAACAAGTATAATTTCAAACAACAAACATGTACAGAAAGTTGATCAATAGATTGATGTGACAGCTACCCTCCCTGATAAGGGGGCATTGCAGCAGTGAGACGGAGCGTCCAGCCCCTTAGGACGAACTTGACCTGCTTATTACGCGGCAGATACCACCAGCATTTCGGTAGCCCCTTTTTGGAACTGATATTCAACAGGCTCAAGTGAAGTCTGTATGCCTTCACTTTCTAATGCGGAGGTCACCGCCGAAAGGTGTTTCGAAACAGTGCCTTCCAGAGAAATTAAAGGGTAAACGCGAACCTCGGAAGCAACTCTGCAAAGCTCTATCATGCTCTGGATATGCTGCTCCAAATCGAAGTGTTCGCTGTATAGAAACAGAAAGTGAGAACATATCGCCAACTCAAACTGTTGGTCTTCAAATGGTAGAACTGGAAGCGAAGCAGCAATGTACCTACCCGCTTCTTTCCCTGAATCATAGTCAGACAGAAACTGCTGCATCGCAGCCGTCCGCACCCGCCCTAACTCTGATACATCCTTAATGCTCTCCCAGATATAGCTGTCTGCATTTTGCTCCATCTGGCTCATGATCTGAGGATAGACCTCATCAATACGAGAACGGATCTGCTCAACAGAGAACTGGTAAACCGGATCAACAGACACGATATTACCGCAGCGTTGCGTCAGTTCAGCATTGAAGGAAGCCGGGCCATCCCCACAACCGAGTAGACGCTTCTGTAAATCGCCCTCAGAAAGGGCGAATATAGAACAGTATTCTTCGAATGAACGCCCCCAAGGGACAACGCTATCCAGCTTCACTCGAGTACCCTTGATGCTTTGTAATGTCAGCCATAATCAATGCCCTGACAAGGACTTCCGGGGAGGTCCTAAGGCCCGGAAAAACCTTAATTGCTTTGTTAAGCATTTGATTTACCGACGGAGTTTGCACTAGGCTGCAATCTTCCAATTAGATAGTCTTCTAATGCAGGTGAAAGGTAGCTAAACTCGGGAGGGAACCCTATCGTTGCGAGCCGGTTAACCCCGAGCTTTTTCCACTTTTCTTGTGGTACGTAACCGTAACTGTTGCCTTCGCCACTAATTGCAAGAACATGTCTATCTAATCTAGTACTGATACCACGAGCTACACTGCTGCGCCCAAGCCCGATATATATGAGAGATTCATCGGAAAATAGCGCATACAAACCACCAAGCAAGTAATTTGGTACTGGCCCTTTCCAACTCCAATCAAAGTTCCATGCCGGAACTGGCAGCTCTCCGTACCAATGTCGATTGAAAAACTCTGAAGTTTCCTGAATTAGGTTATCCATACTTTCGTCCGTATGTGCTTAATCGCTTAAATCAGCCGCGCATTATGCGTCGGAAGCCTTTGCTTATGATATTAATTAAACTTCAGACAATCTCTTATCTGTAGCATTTACTAACTCACGGAAAAAACGGATACATTTATCCAATTCATCGCGCTTTACAATATGTGAAGATTGCTTATCAGTTTTTGCCCTATGAACAGCTTCACCGCGTTTCTTGAGCCATAAGTTGAGAGTCGCTCTAGCATCATTAGCTGTGTTGTAATTACCCCAAACCCAACTTTCGGTAACATCAAAACCGAAGAATTCTAAGAAAAGATCTTTTGTTTTCTTAGAGCCCGGATTATTGAATATCTTTAGGTGCTCAGCCAGACGACCCTTAACTATGTTGCCAAGCTGAGAACCCATCACCATTCCATATTTTGCTTGTATGAGTTCTTCCGCAATATCTTCTACGTATGTTTCCCAAGCAGTGAGCGTCATAATTAATGTCGCTCTTTTCAAAACCTCAGGGGGTTTGCCTTTATTAGCAGCTTTATTCAGATCGTCGTAGCATGAAATAAGCTCTTCTGCGTCTAAAATTGCTAGTTCAAATTCCTTTTTGGCCTGACTCATTCGTTGTCCATTTTCATATTACATTTTAATAACGGGCGTGCGCATTTTTCGCCACAGAGAAAAGCCAAAAGATCTGTGATCGATTGAATATAAATAGCTTTTAGACAGCACCGCCATTTTCCTCCAATAAAAACGAGCATGCGCGTTTTGATAAGTGACTGTGCTCATATATCTACACAGCTAAATCCCTATTAGCCAAATATGAAATCTATTTATAAAAATTGCAAGGGTAAAAACGAGCCAGTTCCAGAAGAGAAACGAGCCATAAGATTGGGCTGATGCAAATAGACGGGAAGCTTAAACCCGATAGAAAAAACCGTAACTTAAGCTCCTTATTGGGTACGTTCTTGAGTACTTTATTTACTCAACAAGAAAACTGATTTTTCTTCACCGGTAATCGCATCAATCGGTTCTGATTCATCTTTCAGCATCACGCCGGACTGATTGATTTTGATGGATTCATCGATCAGCCAGATCAGCTTATCAGCCGCTTCCTGAAACGATAAACCCGCGGGTCTGATATTCGAGATGCAGTTACGGGCAGAGTCCTGTAGCCCAAGTGCAGGCTTGAATGTGTAATAGATGCCCAGACTGTCTGGAGAGCTGAGTCCAGGGCGTTCTCCAACCATTAGAATTAAGAGGTCTACCCCCAGGATCTCGCCGATCTCATCACCAATCGCGACACGGCCCTGTTGCACAATACAGATGGGGGCCAGCGAATAACCTTTTTCTTCCATCAGGTTGCAGAGCGTTTCTGTCATTGCTCCGGCGTGCGCTTGTACGGCGGTGGAAGACAAACCGTCCACAATAACGATGGCGGCTTTAAACTTGTCTGTCTGTGATTCGCAGTAGTTATTGAGGCTGTTAACAGAGCTATCGGACAAACTGCGACCGTAATCCGGGCGTTGCAGATAGGTTGCGCGATCCACTGCCCGGCTTTCTAAAATCAGATGGCCGTATTTTGAGGGCAGCCCATCCAAAAGCTTTTCCATATCCAGCGGGATGTGAACCGCATCCCGAGCGTTGGCGTGGTCCATTTGAAATTCGAGTAAACGTTTGGTGGGGATTGCACTGCCTGCACGACCCAGACCTA
>JASBRM010000369.1 GCA_030149405.1 Neptuniibacter sp.
ATCGTTACTCAGATAGCATGGTTCAACCGAGATGCACTTTATTGGGGACACCCCGAATATAAACCTTTGTTTGATCAGGTTTGTGCAAACATTGACTGCCAGATCTCACCTCGACAATCACTGGACCACATCGAAAACCAGAGCATGCTCGTCACACCCCATACTGATTATGAGGGTGCTATTGTCGTCAGGCTCATTATGAATAATCTGGCTGATTTCCAACAACCCTTTCCCGCCATAAACCTTGAGTTCAGTGACTTAAAAGGCAGCCTTGTCGCAAATCGTACTCTGCAACCCAGTGAATACCTGGATACTGAACAAGTTGATTTGTTAGCCATGCCGGTCAAACAACCCATACAAATTTCTCTGGAACTCATGTCACCGGGTTCCAGAGCGGTCAATTATCAGCTTGAGCTTCTAGCGCCTGAACAATAAAAAATCAAGGCAAAATTGTTCAAAAAATCATCAAAAATTTCTTGGCGGAAAAGCCTCCAAGGAGTATGATTGTTCGCCTCCCTAAATATTCTGACAACAGCGCCATTCGTGGTGTTGCGGGTATTTTTTGACTAATTTTAAGGCGCACTATGTTCCAGATTGGACCTTACACCATTGATAGCCAGTTGATCCTGGCGCCGATGGCAGGCGTAACTGACCGTCCATTCCGTCAGTTGTGCAAACGTATGGGTGCAGGACTGGTCGTCTCAGAGATGGTCACATCAGATACTCGCCTCTGGAAATCCCGGAAATCGACCTATCGACTAAATCATGCCGGAGAAGCTGAACCCCGTTCCGTTCAAATTGCCGGGGGTGACCCCGAAATGATGGCCGCCGCTGCGGCTATGAATGTTGAACGTGGAGCCCAAATCATTGATATCAATATGGGTTGCCCAGCCAAAAAAGTCTGTAATAAAGCAGCAGGATCCGCCCTGCTAAAAGACGAACCTCTGGTACAACAAATACTCGAAGCCGTTGTTGCGGCAGTTGACGTTCCGGTTACCCTAAAAATCCGTACGGGTTGGGATCAGTCCAACAAAAACGGTCTGACCATCGCCAGAATTGCAGAAGATGCTGGCATCCAAGCACTCGCTGTACATGGCCGAACCCGAAGCTGCGGTTATAAAGGTGAAGCAGAATATGAAACCATCGCGAACATCGCCAGTTCCGTTTCAATACCCGTATTTGCTAATGGTGATATTGATTCGCCAGAAAAAGCAAAACAGGTACTGGAGAAAACAGGTTGTGCCGCAATAATGATTGGCCGGGCGGCTCAGGGGCAACCCTGGTTGTTCCGGGAGATTGATCATTATTTAAGAACCGGTACAATGCTGCCCCCTCCTGATCTGAAAGAGGTTAGGGAGATTTTATTAGGTCATTTGCAGGAATTGCATCAATTCTATGGCGACTACATGGGGGTACGTATTGCCCGCAAACATGTAGGCTGGTACCTGCAGAACAGACCTGATGGAAGTAGCTTTCGCAAGCAATTTAACACTATTGAACTAGCAGAAGAACAGACTGCTGCGATCGAAAATTATTTCGATCATGCTTCATCAACCAGTGCGGCAGCCTGAAATAGATTGGATATTTAGTACTGTGGAATACAAAGAAATCAAACAACCTACACTCGTTTCCAACCCAGCAGAAGCTACATCTCAGACATTACGCGATAACGTGCAGCAATCTCTGAACAGTTATTTCCGTCAGTTAGACGGTCAGCCTGTGACAGATGTGTACCAGATGGTTCTTTCTGAAATTGAAGCACCACTGTTTGAAACAGTTATGCACTACACCAAAGACAACCAGACCAAGGCTTCACAGCTTCTTGGCCTGAACCGTGGCACCCTGCGCAAGAAATTGAAGCAGTACGGCTTACTTTAATTCCTAACCATTCAAGACTCGGAATCCAGACATAATGGCTGAGAACATCACTCCTGTTCGCCGTGCTCTGATCAGCGTTTCTGATAAATCAGGTATCGTTGAATTTGCACAGGCGCTGAACGCTCGTGGCGTAGAGATTTTATCTACTGGTGGCACCTACAAACTGCTAAAGGAAAATGACATCCCTGCAGTTGAAGTTTCTGACTACACAGGTTTTCCTGAAATGATGGATGGCCGTGTAAAAACCCTGCACCCTAAAGTGCACGGTGGCATCCTGGGCCGTCGTGGCCAGGATGATGGCATCATGTCAGAACACGGTATCAACCCAATCGACATGGTTGTAGTAAACCTTTATCCCTTTGCTGCAACAATTGCTCGCCCGGATTGCAACCTGCCTATGGCGATCGAGAATATCGACATTGGCGGTCCAACAATGGTTCGTTCAGCTGCCAAGAACCACAAAGACGTAGCAATCGTTGTGAACGCAAGTGACTACGACAGCATTGTGTCTGAACTGGACTCTGAGAAAGGTCTGACTCACAAAACTCGTTTTGATCTGGCAGTAAAAGCATTTGAGCACACTGCGGGTTATGACGGCATGATCGCAAACTATCTGGGTGCGATTGTTGAAGGTGAAGAAGAGAAGCCTGCTGACTTCCCTCGTACGTTCAACACACAGTTAATCAAAGCGCAGGATATGCGTTACGGTGAAAATCCACATCAGCGCGCAGCATTCTATGTTGAATCTGACCCTGCAGAAGCGTCTGTTTCTACTGCACGTCAGTTACAGGGGAAAGAGCTGTCATTCAACAATGTTGCCGACACTGATGCAGCGTTGGAATGTGTTAAATCATTTAAAGACGCTGCCTGCGTAATTGTTAAGCACGCTAACCCTTGCGGTGTATCTGTTGGTGAAAACATCCTGGAAGCCTATAACCGCGCTTTCCAGACGGATCCAACTTCTGCATTCGGCGGCATCATCGCATTCAACCGCGAACTGGACGGTACGACTGCTAAAGCAATCGTTGAACGTCAGTTTGTTGAAGTGATTATCGCACCTAAGGTAACTCAGGAAGCATCTGACATTGTTGCAGGTAAGCCAAACGTTCGACTGCTTGAGTGTGGCGAATGGTCTGTAAACCGTGCACATGGCTTTGACTACAAGCGTGTAAACGGCGGCTTGCTGGTTCAAGACCGTGATCTTGGCCATGTTGATGCATCTGAGTTAAAAGTTGTATCTAAAGTACAACCAACAGAACAGGAAATCCGTGATCTGCTGTTCTGCTGGGAAGTAGCGAAATTTGTTAAATCTAATGCAATCGTTTACGCGAAAGATGGTCAGACCATCGGTATAGGCGCCGGTCAGATGAGCCGTGTATACAGTGCGAAAATTGCAGGCATTAAAGCAGCAGATGAAGGCTTGGAAGTTAAAGGTTCTGTAATGGCTTCTGACGCATTTTTCCCATTCCGTGACGGCATCGACTCAGCAGCAGCTGCAGGTATCAAAGCTGTTATCCAGCCTGGTGGTTCTATGCGCGATCAGGAAGTTATCGACGCCGCTGACGAACATGGTATGGCAATGGTCTTCACAGGCATGCGTCATTTCCGTCACTAAGAATTAGACTGCAATAGGCCTGCAAGCCAAAAGCAAGCATGGCTTATTGCCCAAAACCCCGGTTTGATTAAAAGATCAGACGCGGGGTTTTCTGCTAAAAAGGATTAGAAAATGAATGTACTGATTATTGGTTCGGGTGGTCGTGAGCACGCTTTGGCTTGGGCTGCTGCAAGAGATGAAAAAGTATCTCAGGTATTTGTAGCCCCAGGTAACGCTGCGACTGCGAAAGAAGACAAAATGCAGAACGTAGCCATTGATGTTATGGATCTGGAAGGTCTGGCTGCTTTTGCGCAAGAAAACAATGTAGCACTGACAATCGTTGGTCCAGAGGCTCCACTAGTTGCAGGTGTTGTTGACCTGTTCCAGGCAAAAGGCCTGCGTATCTTTGGTCCTACTGAAGGTGCTGCCCAGCTTGAAGGCTCTAAAGCTTTCACAAAAGATTTCCTGGCTCGCCAGAAGATTCCTACTGCTGAATACCAAAACTTCACTGAAATTGAGCCTGCTCTGGCTTATGTTCGTGAAAAAGGTGCGCCAATTGTTGTTAAGGCCGACGGTCTTGCTGCGGGTAAAGGCGTTATTGTAGCGATGACACTGGAAGAAGCTGAGAACGCTATCAAAGATATGCTGGCGGGCAATGCATTCGGTGATGCGGGCAGCCGTGTTGTAATCGAAGAGTTCCTGGAAGGTGAAGAAGCGTCTTACATCGTGATCGTAGATGGCGACAACGTTCTGCCAATGGCAACCAGCCAGGACCACAAACGTGTTGGCAATGGTGATACAGGCCTGAACACGGGTGGTATGGGTGCGTACTCTCCTGCCCCAGTTGTAACGCCAGAAATTGACCAGCGCATTATGGATGAAGTGATCATGCCTACAGTGAACGGCATGAAAGCGGAAGGCAACGAATACACAGGTTTCCTGTATGCTGGCCTGATGATCCAGGCGGACGGTACTCCGAAAGTGATCGAATACAACTGCCGTTTTGGTGATCCTGAGACTCAGCCAATTATGCTGCGATTGAAATCCAGCCTGGTTGATATGTGTGATGCAGCACTGGATAAGAAACTGGATCAGACTACTGCCGAGTGGGATGAGCGCAAATCTGTTGGCGTTGTAATGGCTGCAGGTGGTTACCCTGGTTCTTACGATAAAGGCGATGTAATCAGCTTCCCTGAAAGCTGCCCGGAAGGCACCAAAATTTTCCACGCGGGCACTAAGCTTGAGGGCGAAGATGTTGTCACTGCCGGCGGTCGTGTTCTGTGTATTACCGCACTGGGCGATACTGTAACTGAAGCACAAAAACGTGCTTACGAACTACTGGAAACAGTATCTTGGAAAGATGCTTACTTCCGCACAGATATCGCTTACCGCGCAATTGCTCGTGAACAAAATAGTTAGTAAAAACGCCATTAAAAAAGCCCTGACCTGATCAGGGCTTTTTTTTGAGTATTTTTTAATAACATTAATCAATATCTAAAAACATCCTGATCACTTAATAAACAACCCATTCTCCTGAAACCTTCCTGTAAACGCCCGCCATTCCTGAAAAAACCAACATATCCTTATAAAACAGTCAGTTAAATACTCAGCAAAACTAATACAAAAATATATGGTCTAACCCCATAGCCGTGTTTTTGTGAACTACACTTATCTCATATGCGTAGGAAAATATCTAAATACGCAGCATTAAAATCAGTAGCAGGAAGGTGATCTGTATGAGCATTTTTGACCATTACAAGGCCCGTTACGATTCTGTTCAGCAGGAAGAATATACTCTTGATGAGTATCTTCAGCTCTGTAAACAGGAACCCTCAACCTATGCCGACGCCGCTGAGCGAATGCTCCAGGCAATTGGCGAGCCTAAAATGGTCGATACTTCTGCCGACCCCCGACTCAGCCGCATTTTCTCCAACAAGCTGATTAAGCGTTACCCTGCTTTCAGCGAGTTTTATGGTATGGAAGATGCCATTGAGAATATCGTTGCCTACTTCCGTCATGCTGCACAGGGGTTAGAAGAACGTAAACAAATCCTCTATCTGCTAGGACCTGTGGGTGGCGGTAAATCTTCCTTAGCGGAAAGACTCAAACACTTGATGGAACACATCCCGTTCTATGCCATCAAAGATTCACCCGTTTTTGAATCACCTCTGGGCCTGTTTAAACCAGAAGAAGATGGCTTGATTCTGGAAGAAGAATATGGCATCCCCCGCCGCTACCTGAAAGGCATCATGTCACCCTGGGCTGCTAAAAGACTTCATGAATACGGTGGTGACCTGTCTAAGTTCAAGGTTGTAAAACTGTATCCATCCATTCTGGACCAGATAGGTATCGCCAAAACGGAACCCGGTGATGAAAACAATCAGGATATTTCCAGTCTGGTTGGTAAGGTCGATATTCGTAAGCTGGAAGATTTCCCTCAACATGACCCGGATGCTTACAGCTTCTCAGGTGCTCTATGTCGTGCCAACCAGGGTCTTATGGAGTTTGTAGAGATGTTTAAAGCACCGATCAAAGTGCTGCATCCTCTTCTAACAGCGACTCAGGAAGGCAACTACAACAGTACGGAAGGTATGGGCGCCATCCCTTACGACGGTATTCTGCTGGCACACTCCAATGAATCGGAGTGGCAAACATTCAAAAATAACAAAACCAACGAGGCTTTCATTGACCGAATATATATTGTCAAAGTGCCTTATTGCTGCCGGGTTACTGAAGAGATCCACATCTATGAGAAACTGCTGGAGAACAGCTCGCTGAATAAATCTCCATGCGCACCTGACACTTTGAATATGCTGGCTCAGTTCACGGTTCTGTCGCGCATGAAAGAGCCGGAAAATTCCAGCTTATTCTCAAAAATGCGTGTCTATAACGGTGAAAACCTTAAAGACACAGATCCAAAGGCAAAATCCCTGCAGGAATATAAAGATTCCGCAGGTGTTGATGAAGCCATGGATGGTTTATCAACCCGATTTGCTTTCAAGATTCTTTCCAAGGTTTTCAACTTTGATCCTTCGGAAGTTGCAGCGAACCCAGTCCACCTGCTGTACGTTCTTGAAAAAGAGATTGAACAACAACAATTCCCAGCAGAAATTCAGGAAAGATACCTGGGTTATCTGAAAGAATTTATCGCTCCGAAATACATCGAGTTCCTGGGTAAAGAGATTCAAACCGCATATCTGGAATCTTATTCGGAGTACGGTCAAAACATCTTTGATCGTTATGTCACATATGCCGACTTCTGGATTCAGGATCAGGAATATCGTGATCCGGAAACTGGCGACATCCTTGATCGTCAGGCCATTAATGAGGAACTTGAGAAGATCGAGAAACCTGCCGGTATCAGTAACCCTAAAGATTTCCGCCATGAAATTGTTAATTTTGTACTTCGTGCCCGTGCCAATAATAACGGCAAAAACCCTTCATGGATGGGCTATGAAAAGATGCGTACTGTGATCGAGAAGAAAATGTTCTCCAACACAGAAGACCTGTTACCTGTTATTTCCTTCAATGCTAAGGCTTCCAGCGAAGATCAAACCAAACACGGTGAGTTTGTAAAACGGATGATCAAACGTGGATATACAGAGAAACAGGTACGGTTGCTTTCAGAGTGGTATATCCGCGTAAGGAAATCGCAGTAGCAACTGCTTGTAAATAATGGGCCAGATAAGCTCTGGCCTGTTGTTCAGCATCGCTTTATTAAGTATCACTCACGGGGATATGAAGTATGAGCTACATCATTGATCGCCGCCTGAATTCCAAAAAGAAAAGCACGGTTAACCGCCAACGCTTTTTGCGCCGCTATAAGAAACATATTAAGGATGCGGTGGAAGATGCAGTAAACAACCGATCCATCAAAGAGATCGATAAAGGCGGCAAGATTACTATTCCTCGCAGGGATCTTTCCGAGCCGGTTTTTCATCATGGTGAAGGTGGTGTCAGGAATAAGGTTTTCCCGGGAAATAAAGACTTTGTTGTAGGCGATCAATTCCAACGTCCTTCCGGTGGGGGCGGTGGCGGTTCCGGCCAAGGACAGGCCAGCAATCAGGGTGAAGGTGAGGATGATTTCACTTTTCAAATTGATCAGGATGAGTTTCTGGACTTTATGTTCGAAGGACTGGAACTCCCCTACCTGGTTAAAAAACAGCTAAAACAAGCGACTCAATTTGAGACTCGCCGAGCGGGTTTCACCAATGCAGGCAGTCCTGACAAAATTCATGTAGTACGCTCGTTGCGTGCCGCTAATGCCCGCCGCATTGCTCTGTCCGGTAAAGATCGAAGAGAGATTAAACGCCTTAAACAAGAAGTTGAGGAGCTGGAACAGCAACTGCCAGATGAGACAGTCCAGTCCCAGATAGATGAACTAAACAGTCGAATTGAAAAGCTGCAGCTGAAACTTCAGCGGATCCCATTTCTGGATGACTTTGATATCAAATATAACAACATGATCAAGGTCCCGGTGCCTTCGAGCAAGGCGGTCATGTTCTGCGTGATGGACGTATCCGGTTCCATGACCCAAAGCGTTAAAGATATGGCAAAACGCTTCTTCATCCTGCTTTACCTGTTCCTGAAACGGAATTACAAACAAATTGAAGTGGTGTTTGTACGCCACCACACCCACGCCAAAGAGGTGGACGAACAGGAGTTTTTCTATTCCAGGGAAACGGGCGGCACAATTGTGTCCAGCGCCTTGGAGCTGAGCGATAAAATTATTGATGAACGTTACTCACCAGCGGACTGGAATATTTATATAGCACAAGCATCAGATGGTGATAACTGGGATGGTGATTCACTGAAGTGCAGCGAAATTTTGCAGAGTTCTCTTCTCAAGAAGATTCAATACTTCGCTTATGTGGAGATCACCACCGGCCCTCATCAGAACCTCTGGCACGAATATGAAAAGATCCATGCCACCTGGTCGGAACAGTTTGCCATGCAACAGATTAGAGAACCTTCGGATATTTTCCCGGTGTTCAGAAGTCTGTTTGAGAAAAAAGTTGAGGGGGCTGCATGAAGAAAAAAAGCCCAATATCCACAGGAGCAGAATGGACCTTTGAACTGATAGAAAAATACGATCAGGAGATTGCTCGTATCGCTCAGGAATATGGTCTGGATACTTATCCAAATCAGATCGAGGTCGTCACCTCTGAACAAATGATGGATGCCTATTCATCTGTTGGCATGCCACTGAATTACAACCACTGGTCTTACGGTAAACAGTTTGTAGATACGGAACAAAACTATAAACGAGGCCGCATGGGTTTAGCATATGAGATTGTGATCAACTCAGACCCTTGTATTGCCTACCTAATGGAAGAGAACACAATGACGATGCAGGCATTGGTTATTGCGCATGCCTGTTATGGTCACAACTCCTTTTTTAAAGGTAACTACCTGTTCCGTACCTGGACCGATGCCTCCGCAATTATTGATTACCTGTTATTTGCGAAAAGTTATATTCATCGCTGTGAAGAAAGGCACGGCGTGGATGCCGTAGAAGAGTTGCTGGATTCCTGCCATGCTCTGATGAACTATGGTGTGAACCGATATGTCCGCCCTCAGCCATTGACTGCTGATGAAGAAAAAGACCGTCAGAAATCACGGGAAGAGTATATCCAGCGCCACCTGAATGACCTCTGGAACACCATCCCTAAGAAAGAGGATGGCGCACCTCCTCCGATAGAATGCTTCCCGAAAGAACCCGAAGAGAACATTCTCTATTTCATTGAAAAAAACGCGCCCCTGCTTGAACCCTGGCAACGCGAGATCGTACGTATTGTGCGGAAAATAGCTCAGTATTTTTATCCGCAAAAACAAACTCAGGTCATGAATGAAGGCTGGGCTTGTTTCTGGCATTACACCCTGCTGCATCATATGCATAACGAGGGTTTGGTGACTGATGGGTTTATGATGGAGTTCCTGCATT